>DAOTYW010000001.1:0-8267 GCA_034434755.1 Anaerolineae bacterium
GGGTCTGGCGCAGAGGACCGGGCCAGCCGGCAGTCGGCGCGCTGTGGACGGCGAACGTCCTGGCGGCGCTGCTCTTCGGCGCGGGCCACCTGCCGACCGCCGCCGCGCTGATGCCGCTGAGCGGGCCGGTCGTCCTGCGTATCGTCCTCTTGAACTCCGTCGCCGGCGTCGCCTTCGGCTACCTGTACTGGACGCGGGGGCTGGAGTCGGCCATGCTCGCCCACTTCACGGCGGACATCGTCCTGCACGTCATGCTGCCGCTGTGGTGAGGATGTTTCACGTGAAACGTGAGACGTGAAACGTGAGACGTGAAACGTGAGACGTGAAACGTGAGACGTGAAACGTGAGACGTGAAACGTGAGACGTGAAACGTGACACGCACCACACAATCAAGCCGAGGTGCCCCATGAAAAGAACATGGATCATCGGTCTGGCCGTCCTGTTGTTCCTGGTTGGCTGTTCGGGCCAGCGCGCTCTGCCGCCGGAGGAGGCCGCGGCCTTCGCCGGTCAGGTAGACGAGATGAGCGAGAACCTGCTGACCGCGCTCAACAACCAGGACTACGCGGCCTACATCCGCGATATGTCCGCCGAGATGCTGGCGGTCAGTTCGGAGGAACAGTTCACGCAGGTCTACACGGCCATCATCGGCGTGCTCGGCGTCTACGAGTCGCGCACGATGAGCCAGGTGCTCGAACAGGGCCGCTACCGCACCGTGGTCTACACCGCTACCTTCGCCAATGAGGAGAACGTCACCGTCCGCGTGGTCTACGACGTTTCCACCGACCCGCCGCGGATCGCCGGCCTGTGGTTCGACTCGCTGCTGCTGCGCGAACAGTAGGCGCGCCGACCACCGGCGTCGGAGTGCGGGCATGCCCCACGCTCCGTTCATATTGTATGTCAAGTTTATGTTATGTCAAGTCAAGACGAGAAAGTGAACGGCGCGACGGAGGAGACGAACAACTCGCCGGGCCCTGACTCCCAGTCGTCAACCTCCAGCTTCCACCTTCCAACCTCCAACATCGGGCGCTGGCGACGACTGCTGGCCCGCCTCCACCACCTGCGCGGGATAGCCCACCGCACCGTCGGCAACTACCAGGGCGACCGCCGCGAACATCGGGCGGCGGTCGCCTGTTTCACGCAGGCGCTGCAGCTCGATCCCGATTTCGTGCCTGCCTGGTATGACCGGGCAGCGCTCCTCTGGCGCGAGCTGGACGACGGCGCAGCAGCGGAGCGCGACCTGACCCGCGTGTTGGAGCTGGAGCCGGATCGTGCCGAGGCGCACTTCCAGCGCGCCTTCGCCCGCCAGCAAGCCGGCGACCTGGCTGGGGCGATCGCCGATTTCGAGCGCTACCTGCAAGCGGGCCACGACCGGCTCTGGCAGCAGATCAGCCGCGAGCAGCTCGAACTCCTGCGCACGCTGCTTTCCCCCCCGCAGCCCCTGGAAAACATCCGACCGTAATCGCTCGCCCCTGGAGCGCTTCCCCGCCTTCTGCCCACTACCCACTACCCACTACCCACTACCCACTACCCACTACCCACTACCCACTGCCCACTATCCACTGCCTTGACAGCGGACGCGGCTGTGTTATGATGCACTCGGCGCCCAGGTCGGCCAGGCGGTCGCGCCCCGCGCGGCGGGGTGAGGAAAGTCCGGGCTCCACAGGGCAGGGTGCTGGGTAACGCCCAGGCGGGGTAACCCGACGGAAGAGGGCCACAGAAAAGCAGACCGCCCGGCGGCGTGTCGCCGGGTCAGGGTGAAAAGGTGGTGTAAGAGACCACCGGCGCCCGTGGCGACACGGGCGGCCAGGCAACCCCCACCCGGAGCAAGGCCAAGCAGGGACGAGGTGCGGCCCGCACCGCCAGAGTCCCGGGTCGGCCGCTCGAGGCGGCGGGCAACCGCCGCCCCAGATGGATGACCGCCCACGACAGAACCCGGCTTACCGGCCGGCCTGAGCGCCACATCAGCTCACCCTCCCGCAGGTTCGGAAGTGACCGGGCAACGAATCGGAGTGGCCATTGAAGTGCGATTCGGGCTACCAATTGCGCCCAAACCTGCGGCAGGGTGAGCAGCTACCAATCTTGTCGAGCTACCCCCCAGCCAGATTCTATGCTACAATAGCGCCAACTGGCGAGAGGAAGTGCAGGCGTGGCAGACACCGTTTCTACATTGCAGGACTTCCCCTGGGAGGAGTGCGTTCAGGCCGTCAAAGATAGCCTGCGCTTCGACTCGTACCCCGCCTTTACCGAGCACATCCTCAACACGCTCCCCCAGAACTCCCCGCAAACCCGCCGCCGCTACGTCAGCCTGATCGGTCGCTGGTTCTTCCCGGATCGCCAGCTGCCCAGCCTGCCCGGTCGGGTGTGGGCCGCTTATGCGGACGAGAAGATCCTGCGCGATATTATGCGCGTCTGCGTGCTCGTCCGGGAACAAGTGATCGCCGCGTTCATCGAGCGCTTTGTCCTGCCCGTGCCCTCGGGTAGCGAATTGCCCACCGGCACATTCCGAACCTACATCGTCGAGACATTCGGTGAGTTCAAAGAACAGTCGAGCCGGCGTCTCACCCGCACCCTGCGTGAGCTGGGCTTCATCGCTCGGATCGGCCAGACCTGGTTCACACAGGCCATTCCCAACCCCGCCACCGCCTTCCTGATCCTGCTGCACCAACGATTCGCCCCTACTCCCTGCATCGTCCCCCTCGCCCGAATCCTGGCCGACCCGCTCTGGTGGCAGGTCGGTTACCACACGCCGGAGGAAGTGCGCGAGACCCTGCGGAACGCCGCCGAGGCCGGCCTGATCGCCCGCTTCGTCAGCGTGGACCAACTGGAGCAGATCACGACGCGCTATACGCTGGAAGAATGGCTCGCCCGGAGGTTGTGCTTGTGACCCCCGATGACCTGCGCGCCCTCCTGGAACGCCTGACGCAGGGTCCGGTCGTCCCGACCGGAGTGGTGCGCCACGTTTATCTGTGGCACGGCGACCTCGACGCGCTCGCTGCCCTCGTGCCCGCAGCGCTGCGCCAACCCCTCGACCTGCATGCCCTGGCCCAGCGGTTGCCGCGCACCCCCTACGCCCTCGATGAGGCGCAGCGTCTGCTGCGCGCAGAGATCGAGGGTGAGCTGCAGCGACAGAAGGAACAGGCACCATCCCAGGTTCTGATCGTCAGTGGCTGCGGCCTGCTGGCTCGCTACCACGTGCCGCTGCAGCCCTTCCACGCTTTCGCCAGCGACCGCCGGGTGGTCATCCTGGCCGTGTCCCGACAGGACAGCGAATTCGCACCGACGGTGAGCCTGCCCGAATTCATCCATCTGGATCAGACCGCCACGCTGACGGCGCTGCGCGTCGCCGTCGGTGAGCAGAATGTCGTTCAAGGCTGAGCGACAAGTAGCTGAGGAGACAAACGATGGGACGAGCCCCACTGCGCTCTTTGCTCCGTGTCCAGCCCGAACCTGAGACCACGCTCGATCTGAGCAGCTCGGTCGCCCGGCCCGAAGCGACCGTTGGCACGTACATCTTCACCGATGCGATCCGCCACCACGTCGAGGGAATCTTCGAGCGCGTCGTGCAGGGCAAGGGCCAGGGCTTCTGGATCCAGGCGGAATACGGCGCCGGCAAAACTCACCTCCTGGCGACCCTGACCTGCCTGCTGTCGGGCAGCGATACCGTATGGGAGCGCGTGCGGGATGATGTCGTCCGTCGCTACCGATCTCGCCTGCGTTCTTCTCGCCTGTTCCCGGTCGTGATCTCCCTGCGCGGCGAGGCCGCCACGGATGCGCTCAATACGCGCCCGCTGTTCGACGTCGTCGAGCGCGGCCTGGAACGCTCCCTCGACCGGCTCGGCCTGCGCGATGCCGTCCGCCTCACGCGGGCGGAGGACCTGCTGCGATGGCTCGAACAACGGCCTGAAGGCACTCGCCAGGACATCGAAGCCTACGTCAAACAGCACACGGGCCTGTCTTTGAGCGCACTGCGCGAGACCGAAGGCGCCCAGGAACTGGCCCGCCATGTTGCTGAGTACTGTGCTGAACAGTCCTTCCTTCCCCAGGTGGCCTCCAGCGTCAAGGATCGCCTGGGTCATATCTACGAGCAGTTGACCTCGCCCGACCTGCCCGGCGGTGCCTACGACGGCCTCCTGTTCGTCATTGACGAGTACGAAGGCTGGGAGAAGTCCCGCCTCCACGACCAGATGCAGCAGTCGCGGGACGAGGACCTGCTGGAGACGATGGCCTTCGTCCTGCCGCGCAGCGAAGGGTTGCGCATCTTCACCGTCGTCGCCTCGCAGACGGCCGTGCCGGCCAAGCTGCGCGGCGAGCATGGTGGCGACCGTTTCATCAACATGCCCCTGCTGGCCGGCGCCGAACACGACTACGACATGATTGTCTCGCGGCGAGTGCGGGAACTGGAACCCGAACATGAACCGGAAATCGCCGAGTATTACCACTACTACGCCCAGCAGTTCGACTTCGCCCGTGGGCTGGACGAGGGCCGTTTCCGCGACATCTTCCCCTTCCAGCCGCGCTGCTTCGAGGTCGCCCGCCGCATCACCGCCCGCGACCTGCCCACCGCCCGCTCCGGCATCCTCATCTTCTGGCAGGTGCTCAATCAATCACCCTTGCTCGACCGCGATACCCTCATCCGTGTGGCCGATCTGCTGGAGAGCGATCATCTCGTTCAGTGCTTGAACACCCCGGTCTACCGGCCCGCCTTCGACAGCTACCGGGTGGCCCGTGACAGCCTGGAAAGCCTGGGACTGGATACACCCGACCTGAAACTGGCCCAGGACGTGCTGGCGACCCTGTTCCTATGGCATCTGACCCACCTTGAGCATCCCCAAGCGCTGTCTTTCCAGGACCTGGCCCAGGCCACGTTGACGGTCTCCGATCTTCTGCGGGCCGATGATGCCGTCGCCTACGTGCTGAGCCGGGTGCAGGAATTGCCGCAGGTGCGCGTCGAAGACCAGAAGGCGGAGTTTGTCGTCGCCGGTGGGGACGGCCCGACACCACCGGAGGTCTTCGAGCACTTCCGCCAGGAGGCGCTGCGCGATACCGTCGGCCTCGCCCAGGCGTGGACGCGGGGGCTTTTCCTGAGTCCGAGCGAGTCCGGCGGGCAGCCGGGCCTGTTTGGCGATTTCAAGCCCGATGAGATGAAGCCCTACCGCGTCGAGTCTCACAACCTGGAATACGGCGGCCAGGTCGTTGTGGCAACCCGCTGGCAGCTCGATTGGGGTCTGGAACTGCCCCGCGAGGACGTGCACTTCAGCCTCGTGATCCTGGCCCGTCCCCCGACTGCGCCGCTGAAGGCCGAGCACCTGCAGGATTCCCGCACTGCGGTCATCGTTCCGCCGGAGCTGGACGGCGATGCCCAGTCGGCCGTCGCCGACTACCTGGCCTGTGAGAAAATGGCGGAGCACTACCGCGACCGCAACGGCCCCGAGGCAGAGGGCATGCGCGCCTGGCTGGAGACCAAACGGACTGCCGTGCTGCGGAACCTGCCACTCAAGCAGACCAACGTGTACCGCTCGGCCACCGTGGTCACTCGCGACGGCCTGGCGATGGACTTGCGCGAGGCGCTGGTCAGGCCGAACACGGAACAGCGCATCGCGGCCATCGTTGACCGGTTGCTGACGGCGGCCTACCACGCCCTGCCCCTCCAGCCAGCGCGCCTGCGCGGCGTCCTGCGGCCCAACGATGTGGGGAAGCTGTATGAAGGCCTGTTTGGGCGAGCGGCCACGAGCGCCTCGCGCGCCGCCCTGCGCAACTACGGCGTCGGCCTGGGGCTGGTGGACCCCGACCAGCCGACCGGCTTCCGGCCCACCGCCTGCCGCGCCCTCGACTTGATCGGGCAGATGCTGGACGAGTACCAGGCCCAGGGACACGAGCTGCCGGCCTGGCGCGTCTACGAGCGGCTCTCCAGGCCGCCGTATGGCCTGCCCTACCCGTTGATCCAGCTATATCTCCTGGCCTTCGTGCGGCACGGACAACCGCCTGTGGAACTGACGCTCAAACCGAATCACGCCCTGCGGCTGCGCGACGGCCAGCCGTTGCCCCGCCCCAGTCTCAACATGAGCAACGTCGCCCACGTGGAGTGGCGATTGGGCCTCGATCGCGGGTTCGACGCGCTGATGCCGGCCAGCGGCCCGACGTGGAACGAGGTCGTCCCTTTCGCCCAACTCATCAAGGCCGACCTGCACACCACTTCCGAACCTGTGGAGATCGAACGGCAGGCGGACGGGCTGTGCGCGGCGCTGAAATCCCTGCAGAGTGAAACGCAGACGGTCCGCGGCAGCCTGGAGACGCTGGCCCGTTCCCTGAAGGCCAGCCTGCCCGACGAGGCAACGGAAGTGCTGCAACGGATGCACGGCCTCGGACAGTCCGGGAGCGCGGGGTTCGTCGCCTTCCACAACCAGGTGCAGGAATGGTACGGCGCGCCGGAGGCGCTGGGAGAGAGCGTGCGCGTCTACCGGCGGCTGCGCGACCTGGCCGGCGTCGCCGGTCAGGTGCAGGAGACCTGCCGCTACCTGGAGGATGTGGCCCTGCGCCCCAGCGACAGCGAGTTGGCCGGCGAGCGTCTGCTTCTGCTGGGCCAGATGGCCTTGGCCGAGTTGATCCGCGAACCGAACCTGTGGAGCGGCCTCGCCGGGCAGTTCAGACAGTTCCAGGGCCGCTATCGTGCGGCATACCAGAAGCACCACCGCGACCACTACGCCGCGCTGGAGCGACTGCGCGCCCGGCTGGAGGATGCCTCGCGCTCGCTGCACGCCTTGACCCTGCTCGACGCCATCCCCGAACTGGGTATCCCCGTGGGCGGCGACCTGGCCGCCCGTTACGACACCCTGCGCGGCCGGATGCGGCCCTGCCCGGTCACGAAGGTGGCGGAGGTGGATGTGACGGCGCGGCCCACCTGCGCCGCTTGCGGCCTGCGGCTGACCGATCCCGACCCCACGGGCGCAGTCGAGATGTTCCTGAACGACCTGGAACGGGCGCTGCAGGAGCAGCGGCGGCGACTGAGCGCCGAGGCGGTGCGCCGCGTGTTGGAGCGCGCCGGCGGCGACGAGCTATCCCGCCTGGTGGAAGCGGCCCACGCCGCCGAGATCGCCCGCCTGGTGGACGTGTTGGACGAGAACGTGGCCGGGTCCATCCGCCGCCTGCTGGTCGAGGACGGCCTGGTCACCGCGCCGACGGAGGTCCTCGCCCGCCTGGCCGAGCTCCATCCGACCGTAGGGGAGGAGGAGGTGCCCACCACCGTGCGCGACCTGGAGAAGCTGCTGCGCGAGGCGCTGCAAGAGGCGAAGAAGGCGCATCCGGGCAAGAGGACGGTGCGGCTGGGGTTGCGGTAGTGGATAACCTGTTGACAGGGACAGCGAAAAGGCGTATCATGTCAATTGGGCGAATTGGTATAATTGGCCTAATCCGCCGTTGGAGATGAACGATGACGATCGCGCGTATCCATGCCAGTGAGATCCGCAACCGCATCGGCGAGATCCTGGCCCGGGTGCGCTATGGGCGGGAACACGTGCTGGTGGAGCGGCGCGGGCAGCCGGTGGCGGCGATCATCGGCATCGAGGAGTACGACGAGCTGCTCCAGTTGCGTCGCCAGCAGGAGGCCGATGAGCGGCGTCAGCGCTTCCAGGCGATCCGCGCCTCGGCGCTGCAGAACGATCTGAGCGAGGAGCAGGCATTCCAGTTGACGGAAGAGGCTCGCTAGTGCGCGTCGTTCTGGACACCAACGTGCTGGTGGCCTTCCTGCTGACCCGCGGGCGCACCATCTCCGCGATCCTGGATAGCTGGGAGCGGGGAGATTTCGAGCTGCTGACTTCGCCAGCCTTGATCGCTGAAGTGCGATCCACGCTGGAGAAAGCAGAACTGCGGCGGCGCATTCGACCTGCCGCAGCGCAAGCTTTGCTGGAAGCGCTGCAGCGGGATGCCGTTGTTACCACTGGCGAGTTGACCCTGCACGGCGTGACGCCGGACCCGGACGACGACGCGGTAGTCTCCTGCGCGGTCGAGGGAAACGCTGACTACATCGTGAGCCGCGATGATCACCTGTTGGCCCTGAAGGAGTACCAGGGTATCCAGGTTCTTGAGCCGCTCGCGTTGGCACAGTTGTTGGGTCGTCTCCCCCCAGCGTGTTGCTGATGAGACAGTTGAGGCGTTCTGCCTGGCGCAGAGATGTCACGCTGTATGCCGAAGAGAGGATCTGTCAACGGATTCTGGGAACGGATTGAACGGATCGGCGGGTCGCGAGTGGTTCTTTCCGTTCAATCCGTGCC
>DAOTYW010000002.1:0-8330 GCA_034434755.1 Anaerolineae bacterium
GAAACCGGTAGGGGCGACCGGCTGGTCGCCCCTACATCGCCGGGCGCCGAAACCGGTAGGGGCGACCGGCTGGTCGCCCCTACGCCGCCGGGCGCCGAAACCGGTAGGGGCGACCGGCTGGTCGCCCCTACGCCGCCGGTCGCCCCTACATCGCCGGGCGCCCCTACATCGCCATGGGCGCACCGACAGACGCCCTCACGGCAACTGTGCCAGGATGGTATCCGTCGTGGGGCGGTCGGCGTCGTCCCGACCGATGTAGGACCAGAGGATGCGCCCGTCGCCGGCAATGACGAAAACCGACGGGGCCGCCAGCCCATCGCCCAGCAGGTTGTAGACCCCGTAGGCTTCGGAGACCCGATGTTCGGCATCCACGACCACCGGGAAGGGAGCGGTCGCCTCTGCCACTGCCACGCCAACGATCTGCGCACCGCGAGCCTGGAAGCGAGAGTAGTCGTTTTGCAGCCCAACGAGCTGCGTGCGATCGTTCCCTCAGTGACTACACGACCGATGGAAAAACACCAGCACCACCGGTCCACTCGCCAACTGCTCCGAGAGGGTGAGATCGCCTCCATCGGACCTGGGTAACGTGAAATCGGGCGCGGTGTCCAGCTCCGAAACCACGCGGGTCGGCGGCGGCGTGCTGGTGGGAGCAACTGCCGTCGGGGGGAGGGACGCGGCCTCGGTGGCCGCCGGTACTGGGGAGGCCGCCGGCTGGTTCGTGGCCCCCAGGCTGCTCAACACCACGGCGATCCGCTCCTCGTCGTAAACGATCTCGGCGTTCTCCCGCTCGCGGGCCAGCCAGTTGCCGAAGTCCGTCCCATTCGCGGTCAGCTCTGCCTGCGCCTGCTGCACCATCAGCACACGCTCGACCGCCCGCACCAGGGCCTCCCGTGACAGCCCTGCTGCTGTGAGCGCCGCCACGATCTGCTCATCGCTCGTCTGCCAGGCAGCCTCCAGGGCGGCAATCTGCCCCTCGACCTGCGCTGCGCCCGGTTCGTCCTGCGGCGCGGCCCGCAGCACCAGTTCCTCGTTGATCAACCGTTCCAGCGTCTGCCGGGCGTCCATCGCCGCCACGCCCGCAAACCGGCTCATCGTCTGGTCCAGCCGCACCGCCTCGGCCCAGGCGTTGACCCCGATCGGCTGCCCATTGACGGTCACCGCCGGCGGGTCGGCAGCGACTGTAGGGGCGGACGCCAGCGGCGCCAGGCCGTCCTCCGCCGAACTGCGGGTGATCACCATGATCGCGCCCATCAGCACGATCAGTGCCAGACCACCGGCAATGACCAGCCCGCTCCAACGTGTGGATGATCCTCTCCCCATAAACATACCTCCTGGCGGCGGAGAATACCACGGCCGGGCACAGATGTCAACACGAATGCGAAGCCCGTATTGCCACTCGCGTCCCCGCAGCGCCTTATGATTCTGGACAGTAACTGCGCAGCCTCCCGCAGGTTTGGGCGCAATTTGCAGCCCGAATCGCACCGCCATGGCCACTCCAATTCGTTGCCCGGTCACTTCCGAACCTGCGGGAGGGTGAGATGAGCAGGTAGTTACCGTCCACCACCTACGTCTCGCCGTCGAGCGCCTCCGCCACGCGCTGCCGGAAGACGTCGTCCGGCGCGTGTGTCCAGTCTGGCTCCCAGTAGATCGCGTCCAGCTCAACGTGCGGGAGGCCCAGCCGGTCGGCGATCCGCCGCGCCAGCATCGTCTTGCTGGCGCCGGTCGTGCCGACGACGGCAATGCGGGAAAGTCCCGTTGTGCGTTCGCCCTTTTGGGTCATTCGTGATACAATCGCCGGACACGGATGACACGGATTACACAGATGGCACAGACAATGCGAGTTATACGATCCGTGGAATCCGTGTTTCCCGATTGTACCACAATGTCGGACAGGCTGACAGTCTATCTCCTGCTCAGCTCACCCTCCCGCAGGTTCGGAAGTGACCGAGCGACGAAGCAGAGTGGCCCTGGAAGCGCGATTTGAGCTGCAAATCGCGCCCAAACCTGCGGGAGGGTGAGCAGGTACAGAAAAAGGTGGAGGCGCGAAATGAATCACGGTGAAGGAACGTTCAAGGGGGCCGGCGGCCTGGAGCTGTTCGAGCAGCACTGGCGACCCGACGGGGAGCCGCGGGCCGTCGTCGCCCTCGTCCACGGCATCGGTGAGCACAGCGGGCGCTACATGAACGCCGTCAACCGGCTGGTGCCGCGCGGCTACGCGGTCTACGGGTTCGACCATCGCGGGCACGGACGCTCGCCGGGACAGCGCGGCTACATCCGCCACTGGGGCGAGTACCGCGAGGACGTGCGGCTGTTCCTGGACTGGGTGCGCCAGCGCGAACCGAATCGCCCGCTGTTCCTGATGGGCCATAGCATGGGCGGGCTGATCGTCCTGGACTACGGCCTGCACCACCCGCAGGGGCTGGTCGGGGTGATCGCCTCCGCGCCGGCGCTAGGCCAGACCGGCGTCTCGCCGTTCCTGATCACTCTCAGCAAGGTCATGTCGGCCATCTACCCGGCGTTCTCGCTGGACACCGGGCTGGACGCGACGGCGATCTCCCGCGACGAGGGCGTGGTGAAAGCGTACACGGGCGATCCGCTGGTGCACAGCAAGGCGACGGCGCGCCTGGGGGCGGAGATGGTGGCAACGATGAAGTGGACCAACGAGCACGCGGGCGAGTGGAGGCTGCCGCTGCTCATCGTCCACGGCGGGGCCGACCAGATCGTGCCGCCGGCGGCCAGCCAGGCTTTCTTCGAGCGGGTGCCGGTGGCCGACAAGGAACGGTACGAGGTCGAGGGAGGCTACCACGAGCCGCACAACGACCTGGGCTGGGAACAGGCTGTCGGCGTCGTGGAACGCTGGCTGGAGCGGCACCTGCCGCCGGCCTGACAGATGCCATCGGCTCACCCTCCCGCAGGTCCGGAAGTGACCGAGCAACGCATCGGAGTGGCCATACCTGCGGGAGGGTGAGCAGTTACTTCAGAAGTGCGCCTCGTAGCCGGGGATGCGCAGCTCGTCGCGCATCACCTGCAGCTCGCGGCGCAGGTTGGCGTTGACCGGGATGCCCTCGCGGCGGACGCGCTGCTCGTTCTCGTACTCCTTCTCCCCCGCCACGTAGATGCGCTCCTGGCCCGGCTCCTTGCGCGCGGCCTGCAGGTCGCGTATGATCTGCCCGGTGATCCGCCGCGACACCTCCAGCGGGATGAAGTGGGCGATGTCCACCGCCATGAAGAAGTGGCCCAGCATGTACGGGCGGCGGGAGCCGTCGGGTGCCACGCCCAACAGGTCCTTCATGAACATCCCGCCGCACAGCGAGGCGGAGAGGATCTCGACCATCGTCGCCAGGCCATAGCCCTTGTAGCCGGCCAGCTCCTCCCCCGCGCCGCCCAGCGGCAGCAGCGCCGCCGTCGCCGTGTCCAGCTCCTTCAGCACCCGCGCCGGGTCGGTGGCCGGGTTGCCCTCGGCATCCACCACCCAGCCGGCGGGGATCGGCTTCTCGGCGCGGGCGGCGACCTCGATCTTGCCGCGCTGGGTGATCGAGGTAGCGGCGTCGAAGCAGAACGGGAAGGGCATGTCGGACGGGGCGGCGAAGGCGATGGGGTTGGTGCCCAGCATCGGCTCCGTGCTGAAGGTGGGGGCGATGGCCGGACGGGCATTGGTCACGGTGAAGCCGATCATCCCCTCGGCGGCGGCCATCAGCGGGTAGTAGCCGGCGATGCCGAAGTGGGTCGAGTTGCGCACCGCTACCCCGCCCATCCCGTGTGCGCGCGCCTTGTCCATCGCCAGGCGCATCGCCCGGTAGGCGATCACGTGGCCCATGCCGTGGTGGCCGTCGAGTACGGCGGTGGTCTCCGTCTCGTGGATGACCTCGATAGTCGTCTGGGTGGACTGCACGCCGGCGCGGATGCGGTCGTAGTAGTACTTCAGCCGGCCGACGCCGTGGGACTCGATGCCGCGCAGGTCAGCGGCGATGAGTACGTCCGAGCAGATGCGCGCCTCGTCGGGCGGCACGCCGAGGCCCTCGAAGACTGCACGCATGAAACGCTCGATGATGAGAACCGGGATGAGCGTCATCTCGGTCATGGCGATTCCCTCCATTCGGCCTGCGTTCCCGCTATCTCGATCGCCATCTGGTAGTCGCCGAAGCGCTGCTCCAGCGTCTTGCGGATCTCCACGAACGCCTCCTCGACATAGGGGTAAGCCAGCCAGATCGTCGCCAGGCCGAAGAGAGCGCCGGTGACGATCCGACGGACGGGCCCGCTTTCCAGCATCTGGATGGACAGCCAGGGGATCGTCCGCGCGGGCAGGCCGGAGAACAGGCCGCGTCGGCCGAAGAGCATCTGCAGGCCGCCATCCACACCGATGGGCACGATCCCGAAGAGGATGTAGGCCCAGAACGGCAGCGGGCGCAACCGCTTGCGCACCAGCCCGTAGGCCAGCCCGGCCAGGAGGATCATACTGTAGATCCCGACGTCCCGCTGGCAAAGGGCGATCTTGTACCCCAGTTCCGGCGAGCCGATGAAACCGTGCGGCGTCACCCCCTCCGCGCCGACCAGTTCCCACATCTCCTCATACGAGTAAGCCAGTCGCGGCCCGAAGAGGAAGAACGAGCGGTCGGGCAGTTGGTGACAGAGGGGCGCGTACATGGCGTAGATCGCCTGCCCCGGTCGTTCGACCCCCAGGTGCATCAGCACAGGCGCCAGGACGGACAGGCCGATGTAGAGCAAGGCGGCCAGGTTGAAGATCACCAGCCAGTGCCGGGAGACAAAGAAGATCACCCGGTCGGCGGCGAGGACAAAGCGGCGCTCGGTCACGGACAGGGGCCGGGTCGGCGTCCGCGCTTCCGCGTCGCGCGCCGCCCGCCGCCGCTCGACCTCGGCGAGAATTTCCTCGGTGCTGGGGGGTTCGCTCATCACTTATCGCTCATCGCCAATCGCTGATCGAATATCGCATGTTGCGTATTGGGTGTCACGCAACACGTTTCACGTTTCACGTTTCACGTTTCACGTTTCACGTTTCACCGCAGATACACCAACGGATCCACCGGCACTCCCTGGAAGCGCAGTTCGAAGTGGAGATGGGGGCCGGTGGAGTAACCGGTACTGCCGGCCGCGCCGATCACCTGCCCCTGCCCCACCAGGTCGCCGGCAACGACGGAAGCGTGGGAGAGGTGAGCGTACCAGGTCTGCCAGCCTTCGGGATGCTCGATAATGACCAGGTTGCCGTAGCCGCCGGACGGGCCGGCGAAAGAGACCGTGCCGGCAGCGGCGGCGATGATCGGGTCGTACAGCGCGGCGGCGATATCCAGACCGGCGTGGCGGGGATTCGCCGGGTCGTGGAAATACCAGCCGGAGATCGCCCGCTGGGGGGCGGGCCAGACGAAACCGGAACTGTTCAGCAGCGTGATGTCACTGGCCGGGGTCGCGGCCAGGGCGGCAGTGCCGGTGTAGACCAGCGGACGGGTCAGCAACCGCTCGTCGGAGAGGGTGACGAGGAGAGTATAGCGGCCCGGCGCACCGGACTGGGCCGTCAGCCGCAGCAGGTAGGAGCCAGCCTGGCCCATCTCCTGTTCGACGATATAGGGGGGCAGGATGACGGTGCCGGCAGCCTCGGTCAGCGTCGTCCCGTCGGGGGCGACCAGGGTCGCCGTCAGCGCCGCCTCCGGCCCCGACGCGGTGGAGGGGCGAAACCAGACCTCCACGGTCGCCAGGCGCGCCCCCGCCGTGGCGAAGACCCAGCGGTCGGTCTCCCCCTCCTCCAGCTCCCCTTCCACCGGCTGACCCGCCACCAGCAGCGACTGGGCTGGCGGCGTGGCGTGAGTCACCGGCGCCGCGTCACCCGCGGGGTGGCCTTCGCTCACCGCCGTCGGGGTCGGCGCAGCGCAGGCAGCCAGCAGCAGGAGCAGCGCGACGGTCAGGCAGGGGGGGAGTCGCAGGGTGCTCATCGCCGATCACAGAGAAGCGGCGGGGCGTTCCCAGATGTGCAACAGGACAAGCTGCGGATCGGCCTGGATGGCTTCCAGAAGCCGGTCACGCTCGACGTCCATCACCCGCAGGGTCAGATTCATCCAGCCGGCGCGGTCGGGCCGGTGGGAGACCACCGAGCAGATGTTGCCGCCCGTCGCGGCGATGCGCCCGGCCAGCCGGGCCAGTTCGCCCGGTTGATCGGGCACCTGGACCGTGATGCGCAGGGAGGCCGTATCGGCCCCCAGCGTCTCGGCGAACTGGGCGAAGATGTCCGAGCGGGTGATGATGCCCACCAGCCGGCCATCGGCGTCCACCACGGGCAGCCCGCCAATGTCGTGTTGGATCATCAGCCGCGCCGCCTCCTCCAGCGGGTAGTCGGCGGGGACGGTGACTACCGGCGTGTGCATCACCTGCTCCACGCGGTGTTGCCGCTGCATCACGCCGGGGGAACGGGCGGTAGAGAGGAAGAGCCGCAGGTCGTTCTCGGTGACGATGCCCACGGGCCGCCGCTCCTCGTCCACTACCGGCAGGCGGCAGAAACCGCCGCTCTCGCACAGCGCCACGCCCGCCAGCGGGTCGCTGGTCGGGCGCAGGGTGATCGGATTCGGAGTCATGCGATCCTTTACCAGCATGGCAATGCTCCCTCCCTCCTCTGCTCTTCGCCATTATACCGCCAGCGGGAAGGAACGCAAGGGGAGGATCACTACGCCTCCGTCCGCGGCGCGGAATCCGCCACGCCAGGTAACGACTCATCCACCGGGTCGGCCCGGTTTCCAGACCACGCCCGATGTCAATACGGGGAATCCCCAGCACTACCCAATTCTCTGGATTGTGCTATAACAGCAGCGGGAGGTAAGGACATGGACTCGACCTTACAGGCCTGGTTGCTCATTCTCTCCTTTACACTGGGGGCGCTGATCCTGGTGGGCGGCGCGCTGGGCGTGCTGCTGCTCTGGTTCGTCTGGGGGCGTGACCGCCCAGTGCGCCTGCCGACCGACTACCTGAATGCCCCGCCGTCCGACCTCCCACCGGGCATCGTCGCCTATCTGGTGAACGAGAAGCCGAGTGCGCGGGGCGTGCTGGCCGACGTGCTGCACCTGGCGACGCTGGGGCTGATCAGCGTGGACCTACGGGAGGCCGATCCGCCGGTGACACTGAACTGGCGCGACGAGATCGCAGCAGGCGCCGCCGTCCAGTGGCCCGACGGACAGCAGGTCGAACTGGCCGAGCACGAGCGAACGCTCTTCAACGCCATCCGGCAGGCCGCGGCGAACCGGCCAGAGACGACATTCACGCTCTCTATGGCGATGGCCGCGGTCCAGCCGATCCTGGCGACAGTCTACGAACAGATGGGCCGCCAGACCAGCGCCTTCTTCAGTATGCGCCCATCGGTGGCGCGGCAGCGCTGGCAGGTCGCCGGCTGGACCGTTCTCGTCGGCGCGATCATGCTGTGTTGCCCCACCTTCGCTATCCCTGATCCTTACGGCTGGCTGGTGCTGCCCACGCTCATCGCCCTGGCCCTAGTCGGAGTGATGCTGATCATCGTCGCCCGGTGGATGCCCCGCCGCACGACGAAGGGCGCGGAGGAGGCGGCCCGCTGGCAGGCCTTCCAGCGCTACCTGGAGAACCTCAAGCGGTACGGCGACCTGGAACAGGCCCAGCGGATCATTGACCAGGCGTTCCCCTATGCCGTGGCCCTGGGCGTCGAGCAGGTGGTGTTGCGGCAAGCGGCTGAGCTGGGCGCCCAGTCCCCGGTCTGGCTGCTGCCGATGACGGTATCGGTGGGCCGGATGATGACCACGGCCGCGCTCCACCGCCCGCCCCTGGGAGCCGGGTTCGTCACGCCGGGACGACTGGAGCAGATGCTGAGCAAGCCATCGCCAGGGCTGCCTCTTCCCACCGCGGCCCGCCCGCAGGGCGTCTCCCTGGACGAGATGTCGCGGCAGGTGGGCAGCTCGTTCGA
Organism: Anaerolineae bacterium; assembly: GCA_034434755.1. Classification (GTDB taxonomy): domain Bacteria; phylum Chloroflexota; class Anaerolineae; order B4-G1; family DUEL01; genus DAOTYW01. The sequence continues at coordinate 7,928 of DAOTYW010000002.1, forward strand.
CCGGGCCAGCGCTGCCCTGGGAGCGGTGCTGGACGCGGCGGCGGGGGGCGGTTCCGGCGACCTGTTCTCGACCTTGGGCAAGATCCTGGAGGAGGAAGCCAGCGGCGGCAGCAAGGCCGGCGTGCAACCCAAGTCGAGCGGCGGCTGGCGCTCCTCGTCGTGGAGCAGCGGCAAGACCAGCCGCTCATCGAGCTGGCGACCATCCGGCGGTTCCCGCAGCAGCGGTGGGTTCAAGAGCGGCGGCTCCCGCAGCAGCGGTGGGTTCAAGGGCGGCGGAAGAAAGTAGGCAAGTAGGCAAGTTTGCAAGTATGCAAGTTTGCAAGTTTGCAAGTTTGCAAGTTTGCAAGTTTGCAAGTTTGCAAGTTTGCAAGTTTGCAAGTTTGCAAGTTTGCAAGTTTGCAAG
>DAOTYW010000003.1:0-3960 GCA_034434755.1 Anaerolineae bacterium
CCCTGCCGCCCCTGCCCATCCTCAGCCTGGACCCCAGTGGGCGGGTGGAGCAGGCCTTCGCCCAGGCGGGGGTGCGCCTGCAGGTCGTGCGCAGCCGCCGCGACGTGCCCGTCCGCGGGACGCACAGCCTGCTCAAGCTGGGCGGCGACCTGGCGGAGCGCGCCGGGCTGTTCCTCTCCTGGGAGGACGTCGGCGCGGCCCCCAGCGACGCGGACAAGGCGCACCTGCTGGCGGAGGCCGGGCGGTGGGTGGAGGGGGGCGCGCTGCTGGTGCTGGCCCCCGCCCCCGGCGAAGCCTTCCCCCGCTTCTGGCGCGAGCTGCTGTCGCCAGCGCTGCGCGGCGCGGCGCACGCTCTGGCCCTCGGCCCGGCCGGCTTTCCCTGGCCCGCGCCGCTGCAACCCCTGGAGGTGGACTTTCCGGCGCTCGTCGCCGCCCTCGGCCCGGCCGCCCCGCCCCCGGCGGAAGGCAAAGAAGCCGCCGGGCGCTTCACTCACGGCTACGCCCTGGTCGTCGGCGTCGGCGGCGACCTGCCGGTGACGGTGGACGACGCCGCCGGCCTGGCCGGCCTGCTGACCGACCCGACCCGCTGCGCCTATCCCCCTGAGCAGGTCCGCCTGCTGACGGGAGAGAGCGCCCGCTGTGGCGACGTGCGGGCGGGGCTGGACTGGCTGACGGAGCGCGCCCGCGCCGACGACGCGGCGACGGTCATCGTCTTTTTCTCCGGGCACGGCGTGGAGACGCCCGCCCACTACCTGCTCCCCTTCGGCTACGACCTGGCCGACCTGGACGGCACGGCGATCTCGGGGGCCGAGTTCACCGACCGCCTGCGCGGTATCCGCGCCCGCAAGCTGGTGGTGTTGCTGGACTGCTGCCACGCCGGGGGGATGGCCGAGGCGAAGGGACTGCCGCTGGTCAAGTCGCCCGCCCCGCCCGGCCTGGGCGACGCGCTGGCGGCGGGCAGCGGGCGGGTGGTCATCGCCTCGTCGCGGCGGGACGAGGTCTCCTACACCGGCCGCCCCTACAGCGTCTTTACCGCCGCGCTGCAGGAGGCGCTGGCCGGCTACGGGGCGTTCGAGCGCGACGGCTACGCCCGCGTGCTGGACGCGATCCTCTGGCTGGGGCGGAAGGTGCCGGAGCGCACCGGCGACCGACAGCACCCCATCGTCAAGGTCAGCCACCTGGAGGAGAACTTTGCCCTGGCCTGCTACGCCGGCGGGGACAAGGAACCGCGTCCGCTCCCCTGGGCTGCCGCCGCAGCCCCTGCCGTCGCCGCCGGCCTGGACGCGGCGCAGGTAGAGACCTGGCGGCGCATGCTGCGCAACTACCGCGAGAACCTGCTGCTGATCGAAGAGCGGATGAGCGAGTACGTCGAGTTCACCGACATCCCGTTGCAGCTCGTGCGCAACAAACGGCAGATCGAGGCGCGCATCGCCGAGTTGGAGCGGGCGATGGGGGGTGAGATGCTCCCGTGAGGTGACCTGGCGCTGGCTGGGGGGGCACGGGGGGCCATAGTTCAATGAACGCGCCGACCGGTTGGCGCGGGGGGCGCGCCGGGCGCTGCGGCGCGGGTCGGGCGCACCGGACACTCACCACTCGATGGGGGATGGGCAACAGAAGGTGATGCGGTGGTTATCGATCTCCGGCAGGAACGTCGGAAACGGCGGACTCAGGTGCGCCCGGCAGCGCGTGTTCACCTTGAGGCAGCCGAAAGATCGATGAGCTGGGCGTTTGGATCTTTCTGTCCAGTTCAGCGATCCAGGGGGCTGCGGACAGCCAGTCCGCCGCGATTGAGGACGTGAGTGTAGATCATCGTTGTTTTGACATCCTTGTGGCCGAGGAGCTCCTGGACGGTACGGATATCGTAGCCGGATTCGAGCAAGTGGGTGGCGAAAGAGTGGCGGAAGGTATGGCAGGTAACGCGCTTCGTGATGCCGGCCATGCGCGCGGCGGCGCGGACCGCTTTTTGCAGCCCAGTCTCGTCCAGGTGGTGGCGGCGAGTGATGCCGGAGCGTGGGTCGGTGGAGAGGCGGTCGGAGGGGAAGACGTACTGCCAGACCCACTCCTTGCTGGCGTTGGGCAGTTTGCGTTCCAGGGCGTAGGGCAGGTAGACCGAACCGTAGCCCAGTTTCAGGTCGTTTTCGTGGATGAGCTTGACGCGCTGGAGATGTTCCTGGAGCGCGGGGACGACCGCATCGGGCAGCATGGTGATGCGGTCCTTTTCGCCCTTGCCGTCGCGGACAACGATGAGATGTTGGCCGAAGTCGAGGTCCTTGACGCGCAGGCGGACGCATTCCATCAGTCGGAGACCGCTGCCGTAGAGCAGCTTGGCCATCAGTTGATGGACGCCGGACATACATGCGATGACGCGGAGGGCTTCGTCTTTGGTGAGGACGGTAGGGAGGCGGCGACGCGGGTGTGCGCGGATCGCGTCTATAGGGCCGTCGAGTTCCTGGTGGAGGACTTCGCGGTAGAGGAAGAGGAGAGCACAGAGGGCTTGATTTTGTGTGGAGGCGGAGACATTGAGATTGACGGCCAGGTGGGTGAGGAAGTCCTGGATCTCTGGGACGCCCATCTCTTTGGGGTGGCGTTTGTGGTGGAAGAGGATGTAGCGGGTAATCCAGTCCACGTAGGCCTGTTCGGTCCGGATCGAGTAGTGTTTGAGGCGGATCGCGTCACGGACCTGGTCGAGCAGTTTCCTGGGTTGTGGCATGGTAACCTCCGGGTAGCTTCTGAGAGATGGATCGATGCGGAGGACAACCGCCCGCATGACTGACGGATATGACTTTGTAGGGTGACTGCTCAGCTCATCCTCCCGCAGGTTTGGAAGTGACCGGGCAACGCATCGGAGTAGCCATTGTAGTGCGCTATGGGCTGCCAATTGCGCCCAAACCTGCGGGAGGGTGAGCAGTTACGTTGTAGGAGTTTATCAGGGTGTGAAGATAGTCAAAGCACTTGACATGCCAGAAATTTTGCCCTATACTACTTTCATAGCGTGAGCGACTTTTCAGGGCGGGTACGCGACGTCTGGGCAGGCATCCTTTGGGAACAGTCATTGGGCAACTGGGACTGCCGGTGGTGGCGGGTGTATCGGCCTATTTTATTGTGACCGAGCGCATAACGCACTACTGAGGGTGCGGACCTGGCAGCAGCTCCGCATTATATCATCAGCGCGGCATCCGCACAAGTGAGCGCGGGGAGGCGACAAACTGGCGAATCATACGACTAATGACCGTGACGAGGGGATTAGAACGAGGAGGGACTTGAGGTAATAAAGCGGAGAGAAGAGTAAGCGGGGATTTTGCTGTACAATTAATAGTTAGGCCCTCCGCCAACCGGGAGGTGATGGGGAAGGCCATCCATTGACCGTCGGTGAGTGGGCGGGCAAGGGCCGGCGGGTCGTAGCGTGGCCGCGCCGGTCGGTGGGCCGGGGGGAGCGGGCAGCGAGCGGCCCGGGCCGTCCGGTCGGGGGGCGGGCGAGGGGGCGGGGAGCGTCCCCACGGGTGTGGTGGTTGGGTAGCAGGGGGGATCGGACGGGAGCGGGGCCGCCGTCGGCGGAGGCGGCGGGGGGCGTGCAACGGTCGGTGGGGTTGGATAGGAAGGTTGCCCGGCAGAGTAGCGGGGGCTGGTCGGGAGAGGGAGCAGTCGAAGCGGAGGGGCGGGCCGGGAGGGGAGGCCGTCGCGGCGCGAGGGGCGGGGGGAGCGGAGTCGCCTGGATGAGCACGTGGCGGCGGGTGGTCGAGCGGAAGGTCAGGCCGGTAGGCGGGGGCTGGCAGGGAGAGGCAGCGGCGAGGCCGGGCTTGTTGGGTTGAGTGAGCGGGGTCGGCGCGGGAGCGAGGGGGTAGGAGAGCGGCGGGAGGTCGGCAGGCGAGGCGGCTGCATCCACGGCGTCGGCAGGGAGCGGCGCGGGGGGTGGGGTGGCTGTGGGCGGCCAATTGGCGGTAGAGCGGGAGAGGGTGAGGT
>DAOTYW010000004.1:0-10090 GCA_034434755.1 Anaerolineae bacterium
TTCCGATCTCGCGTCACCGCGTCTCCCCCTCTCCCCTTCTCCTCACCCTCCTATCGGGCGTGATCGCCGCCGTGGCCTTCCGCCTCGCCCAGCCGTATGCTTTCACGGGGCCCGGCTTCTTCGGCCTGCATCTGAACGAGCAGTGGCTGGCGAACATGGAGGAAATCCAACGCCTCATGTCCGGCCAGACCGACTATTTCCCCGGCCACCAGTGGGCCAACCGGCCGCCGCTCGTCTTCCCCTGGGTAAACATGGTCTTCTGGGGGCTGGGCCTGCCGCTGGGACTGGTCGCCTGGGCCGGCTGGGGGGCGCTGGGCGTCCACCTGACGCGCCGCTGGCTGCGCGGGCGCGAGATCGCTCCTGCCCTCCTCCCCTGGCTGTGGGCCACCGGCTACTTCCTCTACCAGGGCGCGCAGTGGGTCAAGAACATGCGCTACCTGCTGCCGGTCTACCCGGTCTTTGCCATCTTTGCCGCCTGGCTCGTCATCTCCCTGCTTCAACGTCCAGCGTCCAATGTCCAACCTCCAACCTCCAACCTCCAACCTCCAACCTCCAAACGCATCATCGGCATCACCCTCGCCTCCGTCACCATCATCGGCGCGCTATTCTGGGCGCTGGCCTACACGTCCGTCTACACCCACTCGCACACGCGCCTGGCCGCCTCGCGCTGGATCTTCCAGAACGTCCCCACCGCCGCGACGGTTCACCTGCGCACGGCGGACGGCGGGAGTCAGATCCAGGTGACCGTACCCGCCGGCTCGCTGTTCAGCGACGGCGCGCCGCTGGTCACCCGCTTCGAGAGCGGCGTCACAGCGGAGGCGACCGGCGTGACGCTGAACTACGCCAGCGATCCGCAGGGCGACGCCGGGCCGGAGCGCTTCCGCGTCGCCCTGGCCGCCGACCCCGCCGGCGAGCAGGTGCTGGCCGAGGCGATCGTCGAGGCGACGCTGCCGCCAGAGCGGCGGGGAATGGCCCTCTCCTTCACCTTCCCGCCGGTGCACCTGACCGCCGGCGACGCCTGCTACCTGGTCACCGAAGCCATCGAGGGCGGGCCGGTGCTGCTCTCTAGTTCGGCCCTGGGCATCGAACATTGGGACTGGCCGCCCCCGCTGCGCGTGGACGGACGCGACCCCTTCGGCGGGATGTACCAGGGGCTATCCAGCAGCACCGATGGGACGATGCAGCTCTACCACGAGGACACCCCCGAAAAGCGCGAGGCTCTGCTGAACTGGCTGGACGAGGCCGACTACATCATCCTGGGCAGCAACCGCCTCTACGCCTCCATCCCCCGCCTGCCCACCCGCTACCCGCTGACCATCGCCTACTACCGGGCGCTGTTCAGCGGCGAGCTGGGCTTCGAGCTGGTCGCCGACTTCACCTCCTACCCCGCTCTCGGCCCGTTCCAGTTCCCGGACACGGAAGAGCCGTTCCCCGTCCCGACCGCTGACTATCGCTACCAGAACCAACCGCTGATCGTGCCCCTGCCGCCCGCTGAGGAAGCGTTCAGCGTCTACGACCACCCGCGCACGCTGATCTTCCGCCGCACCGCCGCCTACTCCCGCGCCCGCACCGAGGCGCTGCTGCCCGCCGCGCTGCTGGAGGAGGTGACCTGGATCACCCCCTGGCAGTACACCCACGGCGTCGAGCCGGGGACGACGGAAGCGCCCGGCTACCGCCAGGCCATCCTCGACCCGGCGACCTGGGCCGAGCAGCGGGCCGGTGGCACCTGGGCGGAGATGTTCGACCGCCAAAGCCCGCTCAACCGGTCGAGTGAGCTGGCGGCGACGGTCTGGCTACTGGCCGTGACCCTGCTGGGCTGGTGCGCCTTCCCGCTGCTCTTCGTCGCCCTGCCATGGCTGCGCGACCGCGGCTACGGGCTGGCCCGCGCCTTCGGCATCCTGGTCGTTGGCTACCTGACCTGGCTGGCCGCCAGCCTGCACCTCTTGCCGAACTCCCGGCTGACCATCTCGCTGGCCGCATTGCTACTCCTCATCGCCGGCGGGCTGGTCGCCTGGCGCCGGTGGGCCGAACTGGTCGCCTTCCTGCGCCTGCGCTGGAAACTCATCGCCGTCAGCGAAGGGCTGTTCCTGCTCCTCTTCGCCGCCTGGACCTGGGTGCGGATGCTCAATCCCGACCTGTGGCACATGGTCACCGGCGGGGAGAAGCCGATGGACTTCGCCTACCTGAACGCGGTCATCCGCTCCACCTGGTTCCCGCCCTACGACCCCTGGTTCTCCGGCGGCTACATCAATTACTACTACTTCGGCTTCGTCCTGGCCGGCTCGCTGGCCAGGCTGACCGGCATCATGCCCTCGGTGGCCTATAACCTGATCCTGTCCCTCTTCTACGCGCTGACCGGCGGGGCGGCATTCTCGGTCGCGGCCACGCTGGTGGGCGGCCGGACGCGCTCGCTGCGCCCCTACGTGGCCGGCCTGCTGGCCGTGCTCTTCGTCCTGGTGCTGGGTAACCTGGGCGAGTTCCGCCTGCTGGGGCGGGGCTTCCGCACCGTGGCCGGCGAACCGACCTTCGAGAGCACCATCCCCGGCCTGCCGGAGCTGGTGCAGACCGTGCGCGGGATCGGCCTGGTGCTGCGCGGGGCAACCATCCCCATGAGCCAGGAGGCCCCGTACTGGGAGCCGACCCGCCTGATCCCCGCCGACGAGAGCGGCGTGGGGCCGATCACCGAGTTCCCGGCTTTCACGTTTCTCTATGGCGACCCGCACGCACACATGTTGGCCCTGCCGTACACGCTCTTCGCCCTCGCCCTGGCCGTGCACTGGGCGCGCGGCGGACAGCGGGTGGGTGCGCTGCTCATCGGCGGGCTGGTCATCGGCAGCCTGCGCGCAGCGAACACCTGGGACTATCCCACCTACCTGGCGCTGGGGCTGGCCGGGCTGGCGCTGGGCTGGATGACGTCGGCGCGGGGACGGCCCGACGGGGGCAAGCCCGGCGGGCCGCTCCTCCGGTGGCGGACGGTCGCCTTCCTCTGGCGCGCCGTCTTGCTCGTTGGCCTGACGGCGCTGCTCTTCTGGCCCTACATCCACCACTACATCTCCGCCTACACGCGGATCCACGAATGGACCCTCCAGCGCACCGCGCTCGACGTCTACCTGCTGTTGATCGGACAATTCCTCTTCCCGCTCGTCACGCTGCTGCTGAGCGACGCGCGGGCCGTCTGGCGCAGGTGGGAACAGGGCGTGGAAGAAGCCGATCGGCGCTGGACGACCCGCCTGATCGCGTTGGCCGGCGTCGGCGGGGTGCTGCTGCTGGGGATCGGCATCGCCCTGGCCGGCACCCCCGTGGCGGCGGTCGCCCTGCCCGTCGCCTGCCTGGCAGCCGTCCTGTCCCTCTGGCCCGACGTGCCGGTGGAACGGCGCTTCATCTGGCTGACCACCGCCCTGGCCGTGACGCTGACCCTGGCCGTCGAAGTGGTCGTCCTCGCCGGCGACATCGGGCGGATGAACACCGTCTTCAAGTTCTACCTGCAGGTCTGGACGCTGCTGGCCGTCGGCGCGGCGGTGGCATTGGTCTGGCTAGGCGAGCGGCTGCGCCGTTGGTCGCTAGAAGCCCAGCAAGTCTGGTGGATTGTCATGGGCATGCTGGTAGCGACCATGGCCCTCTTCCCCCTTTTGGGCATCCCGGCCAAAGTCGAGGAGCGCTTCACCCAGGACACCGGCCCCACCCTGGACGGGATGGCCTACATGTCGTACAGCGCTGCCGGCGATATCATGGGCGGATTCGACCTGGCGCCCGACTACGACGGCATCATCTGGCTGCTGGAGAACGTCCAGGGCTCGCCGGTCATCCTGGAGGGCCTGGGAGCGCGGGAGTACCTGTGGGGCAGCCGCATTTCCGTCTACACCGGACTCCCCACCGTGATCGGCTGGCGCTGGCACCAGGTGCAGCAGCGGATGGCCGGCCCGCCCGGTCAGATCGAGCAGCGTCAGGCGGATGTGAACGAGTGCTACTCGACCACCGACACCGCCCGCGCCTGGGAGATCCTCACCCGCTACGAGGTCCAGTACATCTACGTCGGCCCCTACGAGCGGCTCTACTACAGCGCCGAAGGGCTGGAGAAGTTCGACGCCATGGTCAGCGCCGGGCTGCTGCGCCGGGTCTACGATCAGCACGAGGTGAGGATCTACGAGGTCGTGCAGTAGAAGCAAAGGTCGCCGTCAACGGATTCTGGGAACAGATTGAACGGATACCCCAGGCCAATCCGTTCAATTCGTTCCCAGAATCCGTTGACAGTATACCTACCTTGTCATTCCCCCCCTTTCCGTGTATACTACCCGCGGTAGAAGACATGTTGGAAACCTTCTTTGCCCCCGCCTCCATCGCCGTCATCGGCGCCTCCCGCGATCCGGGAAAGCTGGGCTACGCTGTCTTGGCGAATCTCAAGGAAGGCGGGTTCGCCGGCCCGCTCTACCCGGTCAACCCGCAGGCCGATGAGATCCTCGGTCTGCGCGCCTATCCGACCGTGCTGGACATCCCCGGCGCGGTGGAGCTGGCGGTAGCGGTCATTCCCTACCCGCGGGTGCCCGCCGCTCTGGAACAGTGCGGGCAGAAGGGGGTGCCGGCAGCAGTGGTGATCAGCGCCGGCTTCCGCGAGGCCGGGCGCGAGGGGCTGGAGCGCGAGCAGGAACTGATCCAGATCGCCCGCCGCTACGGCATCCGCCTGATCGGCCCCAACTGCCTGGGCGTGATTGACACGCGCACCCCACTCAACGCCACCTTCGCCGCCGGCATGCCGCCCGGCGGCCCGATCGCCTTCATGTCCCAGTCCGGCGCGCTGGGGACAGCGGTGCTGGATATGGCCCTGGCCGGACAGATCGGCTTCTCCCGCTTCGTCAGCCTGGGCAACAAGGCGGACGTGGACGAAGTGGACCTGCTGGAAGCCTGGGAGGACGACCCCGACTCGCGGGTCATCCTCATCTATGTCGAAGGGCTGCCGGACGGACAGCGGTTCATGGAAGTCGCCCGGCGCGTGACGCGCAAGAAGCCGGTCGTGGCGGTCAAGTCCGGCGTCACCCGCGCCGGCTCCCGCGCCGTCTCCTCGCACACCGGCAGCCTGGCCGGTTCGGAGGCCGCCTACCGCGCCGCCTTCCGCCAGGCTGGCGTCGTCCGCGCCGACTCGATGGAGCGGCTGTTCGACTATGCCCGCGCCTTCGCCTACCAGCCGCTGCCGGCGGGCGACCGCGTGGCCATCGTCACCAACGCCGGCGGCCCCGGCATCCTGGCCACCGACGCGCTGGAGCGCGCCGGGCTGCAGTTGGCCGCCCTCCGCCGCGAGACTATCGAGGCGCTGATGGCCGACCTGCCCGGCGCCGCCTCCGCTGCCAACCCGGTGGACGTGCTGGGAGACGCCCTGGCCGACCGCTACGAGCACGCCTTGCGGCTGGCGTTGGCCGATCCCGGCGTGGATGCAGTGATCGTCATCGTCACCCCCCAGGCGATGACCCAGATCGAGGAGACTGCCCACGTCATCGGGCGGGTGACGCGGGAGGCGGACAAGCCGGTGCTGGGCTGCCTGATGGGCCAGGCGCGCATCGCCGCCGGCATCGAGGTGCTGCGCGGCTACAGCGTGCCCAACTACCCCTTCCCAGAGCGCGCCGCCGACGCCCTGGCGGCCATGGTCGCCTACCGACAGGAACAGGGGCGGACATTGTACCCGCCGGAACGTTTCTCGGTGGACAGCGAAACGGTGCGGAAGGCGTTCGCGCAGGCCCGACAGGAGGGACGGATCAGCCTGGGCGACTCGGAGGCGCGGGCGATCCTGGAGGCCTACGGCTTCCCGGTGCCCCCGTCGAGCCTGGCCGCCAGCGCCGACGAGGCCGTGGCCGCCGCCGAGGCGATGGGCTACCCGGTGGTGCTCAAGATCGCCTCGCCGGACATCCTGCACAAGACCGACGTCGGCGGGGTGAAACTGAACCTGCGCTCGCCCACCGACGTGCGCGATGCCTTCGACCTGATCGTCTACCGCGCCAGCCGCTACGTGCCAGGGGCGCGCATCTGGGGCTGTCTGGTGCAGAAGATGGTCCCCGGCGGGCGCGAGGTGCTCATCGGCATGAGCCGCGACCCGCAGTTCGGCCCGCTGGTCGCCTTCGGGTTGGGCGGCATCTATGTGGAAGCGCTCAAGGACGTCGTCTTCCGCGTCGCGCCCTTCAGCCGCCACGAGGCGGAGGAGATGATCGGCGAGATCCGCGCCTATCCGCTGCTGGAAGGCGTGCGCGGCGAACCGCCCGCCGACCACGCGGCGATGGCGGACGCGCTCTGCCGGGTCAGCCAACTGGTCAGCGACTTCCCGGAAATCGTCGAGCTGGACATCAACCCGCTGATGGTGTTCGAGGAAGGGAAGGGCGCTATCGCACTGGATATGCGCCTGGTGTTGGCGAAATGACGGAGGGACGATGAAAGCTCTGTACATCACATCCCTGCAGACCTTCTCCGGCAAGACCGCCGTCTGTCTGGCCCTGGGCCGGCGTCTGCAGCGCGATGGCTACCGGGTCGGCTACTTCAAGCCGCTCTCCACCCAGCCGTGGGAACCCGTGCCTGGGCAGGCATTGGACGAGGACGCCGATTTCGTCCGGCGGACGCTCGGCCTGGAAGAGCCTACCCCGGCGCTGGTCGGCGTGACCCTGACCCCCACCCTGCTGCACGATGTGCTCTGTAGCTGCGCCCTGCGCGACTTGCGGGCCGAGGTGCGCGCGGCCTACGAGCGCGTGGCCGCCGGTAAGGACATCGTCCTGCTGGAGGGCGGGGCTTCGCTACGCGAAGGGGTCGGCATCGGCCTGGGCCCCCTGGAGGTCGCCGAGGCCCTCGACACCCCCGTCCTGGCCGTGATCCGCTTCCAGAACGAGATGGGACTGGTGGATGACTGTATGGTCGCGCAACTACGCTTGAAAGAGCGGCTGTTGGGCGTGCTGGTCAACGCCGTCCCCGAAGCATCCGCCGCCTTCGTCCGCGACGCGGCCCGCCCTTGCCTGGAGAACCGCGGCGTGCCTGTGTTGGGCATCCTCCCCCGTCAAGACGACCTGCAGGCAATCGGCGTGGGCGAGCTGGCCCAGGTGCTGAAGGCAGAGTTCCTCACCCTGCCGGAGAAGCAGGATGTGCTGATCGAAAACCTGGTCGTCGGGGCGATGAGCGCCGAGCAGGCCCTGCCCCGCCTGCGGCGTATCGCCGGCAGCAAGGCCGTCATCACCGGCGGCGACCGCACCGACATCGAGCTGGCCGCCCTGGAAACCGCCACTTCCTGCCTGATCCTCACCGGCCACCTGCGCCCACAGCCGGAAATCCTGCGCCGCGCCGAGGAGCTGGGCGTGCCGGTGCTCTTGGTGCGCTCGAATACGATGGAGACGGTGGAGGCCGTGGAAGGCGTCTTCGGCAAGACCCGCCTGGGCCAGCGCGAGAAGCTGGAACGCTTCGAGGCGCTGTTCGAAGAGCACTTCGACTTCGCCAGGGTGTACCGGGGGATGGGGTGGGAAGCGTGAAGCGTGAAGCGTGAAGCGTGAAGCGTGAAACGTGAAACGTGAAGCGTGAAACGTGAAGCGTGAAACGTGAAGTGTGAAACGTGAAGTGTGAAGTGTGAAACGTGAAGTGTGAAGTGTGAAAGGAGAGGGATTATGGACACGAGTATTGAAGACATCACGGCCCGCGAGATCCTGGATTCGCGCGGCAACCCGACCATTGAGGTCGAAGTGGTTCTGATGGACGGCTCCTGGGGACGGGCAGCGGTGCCGTCCGGCGCATCCACCGGCGACTACGAAGTGCTGGAACTGCGCGATGGGGATCAGGAGCGGTACGACGGCAAGGGCGTCCTGCAGGCAGTGGACAACGTCAACGAGATCATCGCCCAGGAACTGTTCGGCTGGGACGCCACCGACCAGGCCGGCATCGACGATCAGTTGCTGGAGCTGGACGGCACGCCGAACAAGGAGCGCCTGGGCGCCAACGCCATCCTCGGCGTCTCCCTGGCCGTGGCCCAGGCCGCCGCGAACGCGCTGCAGCTCCCGCTCTACCGCTACGTCGGCGGGGTTTACGCCCACGTCCTCCCCGTGCCGCAGATGAACATCCTCAACGGCGGCAAGCACGCCGTGGACGGGCCCGACCTGCAAGAGTTCCTGATCCTGCCGGTCGCCGCGCCAACCTTCGCCGAGGCCCTGCGCTGGGGCAGCGAGATCTACCACACCCTGAAGAAGGTGCTCAAGGGCAAGGGGTACGTCACCAGCGTCGGCGACGAGGGCGGCTTCGCCCCCAGCCTGCGCAGCAACGCCGAAGCAATTGACCTCATCGTGGAGGCGATCCAGAAGGCCGGCTACGAGCCGGGAGAGGAGGTTTTCATCGGCCTCGACCCCGCTGCCAGTGAGTTCTTCCAGGACGGGCAGTACGTGCTCAAGAAAGAGGGCCGCACCCTCAGCGGCGCACAGATGGTGGACTTCTACGCCCGCTGGGTGGAGCAGTACCCTATCATCAGCATCGAGGACGGCCTGGCCCAGGACGACTGGGAGACCTGGACGTTGATGACCGAACGGCTGGGCGAACAGATCCAGATCGTCGGCGATGACCTGCTGGTGACCAACGTCGAACGGGTGCTGGAGGGCATCCGGCGCCGCTCTTGCAACGCGCTGCTGTGCAAGGTCAACCAGATCGGCACCCTCACCGAGACCATCGCCGCCGTCCAGACTGCCCAACGGGCCGGCTGGGGGGTCGTCGTCTCCCACCGCTCGGGCGAGACCGAGGACGCGATCATCGCCGACCTGGCCGTGGCGCTGAACACCGGCCAGATCAAGACCGGCGCCCCGTGCCGCTCCGACCGCGTGGCCAAGTACAACCAACTGCTGCGCATCGAAGAGGAGCTGGGCGACCGCGCCGCGTATGCCGGGCTGGATGCTTTCGCCCACGTGCCCCGCTGGGCATGACAAAGAAGCCAGGATAAGGAGAATGGAGTGAACCAGATCAAGAATCTATTGGCGCTGACGATCGCGGTCCTGCTGCTGGTTAGCGGACTGTCTTGCAACGCACTGACCACGCTGCTGGGCGAAGAGACACCCGTCGCGCCGACGGAAGTACCCACCGAGCAGCCGACCGAACCGGCCATCAGAGAGATGACTCCGCTGGACTACCCCTTCGGCGGCCTCCGCCTGGAATACCCCGCCGGCTGGGTTATGGGATACGAAAGACGAGGCATCATCCTGGCCGAGTCCCAGGACGTGCTGGACTCGATGGACTGGGCCAGCGGCGCGGCCATGGCGACTATGTCCGGCAGCCTGGAGGACATCAGCAATCAGATCGGCACAGGCGTGGATAGCCGCACCGCCGAGGAACTGTTGCAGGCTGTACTGGACCAACTGGGCGCCGGAGGCGCCACGCCGATCGAGACGCGCCGCTTCGCCACCCAACAGGGCGCCGGCGCCCCGATCCAGCTCACCGCCGACCCCTCCACCCGAGGATATGTCGCCACGTATATGGACCAGGACATCGCGGTCGTGATCCTGGTCATCGGCCCGTCCAGCCGTTGGGACGCGATCTGGCCGCTGATGGATGCCACTATGTCCACGATGGTCTTCTACCCTCCGGTGGGCAGCATCATCCGCGGCCCGATCGGGCCGGATCGGACGGAAACAGCGACGCTCGACCCCGGCGGCTTCGACGGCTGGACCTACACCTCGTCCGGCAACGAGTACGTTACGATCGAGATCACCGCCCTGGGCGACTGGGATCCGACCCTGGAGGTCTTCGGCCCGAATGGCGAGTCCATCGGCTACAACGACGACAGCAGCAGCCTGAATCCGGCCCTGACCGACCTCTACCTCCTCACCGGCGGCGACTACGAGATCCGCATTGGCGCCTTCTCCGGCAACGGCGGTTACGAGGTCCGCCTCTCCTCGGCAGCGCCGGGCGGCGGGACGATCGCCTATGGGGAGACGGTGGAGGATGAACTGGCACAGGGCGACCGCGACTCGTGGACCTTCGCGGGCACGGCCGGCGATCAGGTGACCATCTCCATGGAAGGAGTAGGCAGCCTCACCGACACTTATCTGGAGCTGTACGGCCCCGACGGGAACGAACTGATCCGCGACGACGACAGCGG
>DAOTYW010000005.1:0-1561 GCA_034434755.1 Anaerolineae bacterium
GGCCCTCTCGCCAGCCATTTTCTAACCTGCGGGGTAACTGCCTACCCTTTACCAGGCCTGGTGCTGGCAGGGCCGGTGTGCCGGCCCCTCACCCCGCCCCCTGGCCCCCGCCCGTAGGGGGTGGGGTGAGGGCTCAGCGCCGCGGACGGTAGGCAGTTACCCTGCGGGAGGGTAGTGCGTGTTGCGTGTCAGAAGTCAATTGGGCGACCCTCGTAGGCGTAGGTGAAGAGCTGGCGAAGTTCCTCGTATGAGGGGGCGCGGCAGGCGGACATCATGGAGGTGTCGTTGAAGGCGTCGTCCACCAGCTTATCCAGCCTCGCCTCGTAGTCAGCGCGAGCGATGCCGGCCTCAGCGATGCTGGTGGGGTTGCCGAGCTGGTGGCAGAGGTCGCGGATGCGGGTGGCCAGCGCTCGCGCCGCTTCCGCACCGCCCGCCTGGGAAATGTCCAGCAGCATGGCCAGTTCGGCAAAACGGTCGGGAGACTCCTGGGCGGCGAACTCGACGGTATAGGGGAGGAAGATGCTGACGGCGCGGCCGTGGGGGATGTGGAACGCCGCTCCCAGCGCGTGGCCCATCGAGTGGGCCATCGAGGCCAGTGAGTTGCCGAAGCCCAGGCCGGCGGCGGTGGCGGCATTGTGCATCCGCTCGCGGGCCTCCATGTCGGAACCGTCGGCGACGGCGCGAGGGAGGTACTGGAAGATCAGGCGAATGGCGTTGAAGCACAGCCCGTCGGTCAGGTCGGTATGCCAGGCGCAGGTGAACCCTTCCACGGCGTGGGTCAGCGCGTCCAGGCCGGTGTCGGCGGTCAACTGCGGGGGCATCCCGGCGGCCAGGGCTGGATCCACGATCGCGATGTCGGCGGCCAGCTCGCGCCCGCCCAGGCCCATCTTGCGCTGCTCTTCGGTGTCGGTCAGCACGACGGCCCAGGTGACCTCCGAGCCGGTGCCGCTGGTGGTGGGGATGGTGATCAGGCGCGCTTTCTGGCGCAGGCCGAGTGGCACCAGCGGGTTGATCTCCGCCGGATGCAGGTCGGGCCGTTCGTATAGGGCAAAGATCGCCTTGGCCGCGTCCATCGGTGAACCACCGCCCAGGCCGATGATCCAGTCAGGCTGCACCTCCAGCGCCATCTGTGCGCCCTGGCGGACGGTCTCCACGCTCGGTTCCGGCTCCACCCTGGCGAAGACGTGCGTGGCGATGCCGGCGCGCTCCAGGTGCGCTTTCACCTTGTCCACGATACCCATGTTGACCAGCACTTCATCGGTGACGATCAGCGCCCGCTGGCCCTTCAGCTCGTCCAGCGCATCCAAGGCCCCCTCGCCGAAGACGATCTGGGGGGAGACGAAATACCACATTGGCTAGCCTCCTGTGATCAGACGATGGGCGCGATGGGCGATAGGCAATCCTACCCGAAGTCGGTGGGGATGAGTGCGCAGCAGGAGACGATCTCCTTGGCTGCCTTGGGGTAGCGCATGACTTTCATCATGTTGCCCTCGACCCGCAGCTTGCGCGTCATCATGCCCTGGATGGCGTCCAGCTTGCCCTCGATGACCTGTCGCCAGGC
>DAOTYW010000006.1:0-2470 GCA_034434755.1 Anaerolineae bacterium
GGCAGCGAACCCAGGTTGTTGATGTTCAGCGTCTGCACGTCCTGCTCACCCGACACCAGGGTCGTGGAGAGGTCCGTCGGCACCACTTCGATATCGGGAGCGGTGGGCTGGCCGCAGGTCAGCTCGATCGGGATGTCCACCGGGTCCTCGCAGGGGTCGTTGTGGTTGACGCGCAGCACGCCGCTCAGGATGAGACCCTGCTGGTCGGGCGTGCAGTGGAAGATCACGTCCACCACCTGCTCTTCCAGACCAGGGATCGTGCCGGTGACCGGATCCGTGGAGACCCAGTCGAGATCGGCGGCGCCAGCGGCCAGGACTGCCTCGTAGCAGTTGACCCGCCCATCGCCGTAGCGGTAGTTCGGGTCGGGCTGCGGGGAGCCGCAGTCGCTGTTCGGCTTGTCGTCGGCGGTAGCCATGAGGATATCCTCGGCCTGGTCGATGGTCAGACCCGGGTTAGCCGAGAACATCAGCGCCAGGCAGCCGGCGGCGCGCGGCGCAGCGAACGAGGTGCCGCTCAGTCCGCAGGAGAAGCCGCCGGAGGTCGTCGCGCCGCAGGTGGCGTCGCCGGGGGCAGCCACGTCCGGGAACTGCGTCCGTCCCGTGCACAGGCCGGGGCCGGTGCTGGAGAAGCTCGCCTGGACGTCGGTGTTGGTCGTCGCGCCCACGGCGAAGGCCTCTGGGTTGTTCGCCGGCGGCGTGCTGGTGTTGCAAGCGTTGCCGATGTTGCCGGCGGCGAAGACGGGCAGGATGCCCGCCGCGCGGTAGGCCTGCAGCTTGCCCTGGTACCAGTAGTCGCAGACCGCGCTCCACGCGCCCCAGGAGTTATTGACCACGTGCGGGGTGTTGGGGGTCGTGTTGACCAGCCAGTCCGCGCAGGCGTTCAGCGCCGTGTCCGGGCACGACCCACCGGGGCAGCCCAGGCAGGCGATCCAGCCGGCGTCCGGCGCGCCGCCCACGCTCATCGCCAGGCTATCGGCGTTGTCCGCCGCCATCTGGCTCATCGTGCCGGTGCCGTGACCGTTGCCATCGTTCGGGGTGGTCGTTCCACCGTCCGGGTCGAGCCAGCAGTCGGTGTGCGGTCCGCTCCCGCAGAGGTAGTTGGGGAACAGCGCCGGGTGCTGGTAGGCGACCCCCGTGTCCACGTTGGCCACGATGACATCCTCGCCGGTCACGCCCAGCTCGTCCCACACCTGCGGGACGTTCATGATATTCAGGTCCCACGATGGCGCTGCATACTCCGGCGCAGCGGCCTCGTCCTCCGGCAACGGGCCCATCGTCGGCGACTGCAGCGGCAGGACGGAGTAGGTATGGTTGCCGTGGAAGCCGGAGATCTCGGGGAACTGCGCCTGCAAGGACTCCAGCAGGGCGCGGTTGCCGTGCACCAGGATCGTATTGTCCACGGTGAAGACCTGGTAGGAGATACCCTGGGCGTCGAGCCAGGCGCGGACGCGGGCCTGCGCCCGGTCGGCGGCGCTGCGCAGCGCGTTGCGCACCCACTGGACGCGCTCGGCGCGGTCGCGGATCGCATAGGCCCCGCTCAGGTCAGCGGTGTCGCGGAAGGCGATGAAGAAGTCGGCGTTGCCGTCGGCCGCCTCGGCCATCTGGGTAACGATGAACGGGTCAACGCCGAACTGCGCCGGCGTCTGCCGATACAGGCCAGAGGCCGCCGGCCGCATCTCGACCGCCATGCCGGTGGGCACCTCGAGGATCTCCCAGTCCAGCTCCAGGTGGCCGAGGTTGGTGATGGTCAGCGGCACAGTCACCGGCACACTGGGTGGCGAAGAGACGCTGATGGCCAGCGGGTCCACGTCAACGACCGGCCGCCAGAGGATGAAGTGCTGGGTGGTGGTCATCTCGTCGGTGATCGTCACCGCAGCGGATTCGGTCGAGTAGCCGGGGGCGGTCGCCTCGACGGTGTAGTCACCCTGGATCAGCATCACCGGGCCATAGTGGCCGGTGGCCGGGTCCACAGCGACGGTGATGTTGCCGGGGTTGATAGTGACGGTGGCGTTCCGGCACGGCGGGTTCAGGCTCCCACCGCCGATCGCGCCCTCAATGATGAAGGGCATGCCTTGCTGGGTGCCGGTGCCGGAGTCATTGGCCGGGCCCCAGGCGCCGCTGCTGGTGGTGTACTGCAGCGCGTTGCCGGTGGTCGTCTGCCCCAGGATGGTGATCGGCGGGGCCCACGGGCCGGAGGCGAGCGAGCCGTCGGTCATCCAGTCTAGCCAGTAGCTGCCCGGCGGCAGCGTCACCCCCGCGCTGGCCACGTCGGCGAAGATGTAGCGGTTGTTGGCGCAGGGCGAGGTGCCGCTGTCGCGCTGGATGTTGGTGAAGGTCGAGGTGATCAGCCGGTTGGTGACCAGGTCGCCAAAGACGACGCTGGAGCCGGGGTCGTTCGGCGGGCCGTCCCAGATCTGGTAGTAGACGCCGGTGATCGGCGAGGGACTGCTCGGCGCGTTGGTCTGGTAGG
>DAOTYW010000007.1:0-8127 GCA_034434755.1 Anaerolineae bacterium
TCACGGCGTTGCGCATCTGGCTGGACGCGGGGGACGCGGACTGGGCGCGTGGGGGGGCGGAGGCGCTGCACGAGCGGCTGACCGCGGCCGGCGTCGCCCACGAGTACGTCATCGGCGAGGGCAGCCACGTCAACGACTACTGGTCGCGCATGCTGCCCGCCTACCTGGCCTTCTACGTCGCCGGCTGGCCGTAGTCAGCCCCGGCGGTCTACCGTGGTATAATGGGGGTGATGGGAGAAAGATTCTCGCCCAAACGCTCCGCAGGCTCGATCGCCATTCCGCTCATCCTGGCCGGCGCGCTGCTGCTGGCGCTCGGACTGACGGTGGGCGGGACATCCCTGGCTCCCTACATCGCCAGCCGGCTCGACTCACCGCCCGCGCTGCAGATTCTCCCCTCGACCGAGGCAGTCGGGTCTGTTGCGCTGCCGCCGACGGCCACCGTGACCGGTGCATCGGCCGCGCTGCTGCCGCGCTTCCAGGCGCACGCGGCGGCGTTGCCGACGGCTCCCTCGTCCCAGCCGTCTCCCACCCCGCCCGCCTACCCGCCGACGCGCATCCGCATCCCCGCCATCGGCGTGGACGCGGCGATCGTGCCCATCGGCTGGCACACGGTCACAGTGGACGGCGTGACCGCGCCTATGTGGGAGGTCCCGCCGCCGCAGGTGGGTGGCTGGCACGAGACATCGGCGCCGCTGGGTGCGCCGGGCAACACGGTCATCAACGGCCACAACTGGCCAGAGGACGCCGTTTTCCACGATCTATACCGGCTGCGGCCGGGCGAGAGGGTCGTGCTGTACTCCGGCGAGACGGAGTTTCTCTACCGGGTCGAGGCCGTGCGGCTGCTGCCCGAGGCCGGCCAACCACTGGAGGTGCGGCAGGCGAACGCCCGCGCCATCCAGCCCACCGACGACGAGCGGGTGACGCTCGTCACCTGCCACCCATACGGCAGCCTGCGCTACCGGCTGATCGTCATCGCCCGGCCGGTGGCCGCCGCGCCGACCGGTGTGGAGCATCAATAGGAGGACGTATGCTCGCTGCCTTGATCCACCGCCTCCGCCGCAATCACGCTCTGGAACACGCCACCATCCACATCCTGAGCCGGCTGAGCCGCGATGTGCGCGTGGTGGGCCATTCAACGCCGCTCGGCTTTGTCCTGTACGGCGATCTGCCGACCGAGATGGTGTTGCAGGCAGTGCAGGAGGCCCTGGCGCGGCTGAAGGCCGGCCAGCGCGAACTGGCCGTCCACCCGACCTGCGGCACCAACTACGTGACCAGCGGCGTGCTGGCCGGGCTGGGCACGTTCGTGGTGCTGACGCCGCGCCGCCGGAGCCTGAGCGAATGGCTGAGCCGGCTGCCGCTGGTGCTGCTCGTCTCGACCTTCAGCTTCATGATCGGCCAGCGGTTGGGGATGAACCTGCAGGCTGCCGTGACGACCGAGGCCCGCGTGGGCGAGCTGCGCGTGGCCAGCGTGGTCCGTGAGGAGCGCGGTCCGCTGGTGCGGCACTGCGTCTACACCGAGGGATAGATGGCCCGCCCCACGCCGACCTTCTACGTCTTTCACGGCAGCGACGAGCTGACCCGCAGCGAGACCGTCGCCGAGTTCCGCCAACGATTGGGATCGGCGGAGACCGCCGATCTGAACACCACCTGGCTGGACGGGCGGACGGTGTCGCAGGGTGAGCTGGCCCACGCCTGTCAATCTATCCCCTTCCTGGCCGACCGGCGGCTGGTGGTGGTCAGTGGGCTGCTGACGCGTTATGGACGGGAGAGCGCGGCGATGAACAGCCTGCTCGATCTCCTGCTCAAGCTGCCGGAGACAACGCGGCTGATCCTGGTCGAGGACGCCGCCCTGTCAGACGACCATCCCGTCCTGCGGTTGGTGAGGGAGAAAGCGGTGGGTTATGTGCGCCGCTTCGATCCGCCGGAAGCGAGGGAGCTGCCGCAGTGGATCATCCGACGCGCCCAGAAGCACGGCGGGCAGATCGAGCCGGAGGCAGCGGCGCAACTGGCCCAGGCGATCGGTTCGGAACTGCGCTTGCTCGACCAGGAGATCGGCAAGCTGGTCACGTATGCCGGGCCGGAGCGGGTGGTCACCGCCGCCGATGTGGCCCGGCTGGTGCCATACGCACAGCAGGCGGTGATCTTCGACCTGGTGGACGCGCTGGGCCAACGCGATGGGCGGACGGCAACCACGACATTGCAGCGGTTGCTGAATGACGGCCAGGAGCCGATGGGCATCCTGGGGATGATCATCCGTCAGTTCCGCCTGCTCATCCAGACGAAGGAGCTGGCCGAGGGAGGGGAGAACGCGGCCAGCGTGGCCCAGGTCCTGGGGCTGCACCCCTTCCCGGCCGGGAAACTGCACCGCCAGGCGGCCAACTTCACCACCGCGCAACTAGAGAAGGTCTACCGCCGCCTGCTGGAGACCGACCTGCAGATCAAAAGCGGGGAACTGACGCCCGAAGCGGCGCTGGAGCTGCTGGTCGCCGGCCTGGCGGGGTGACGGGGTGATGGGGTGACGGGGTGACGGGGTGACGGGGTGACGGGGTGACGCGGTGACGCGGTGACGCGGTGACGGGGTGACGCGGTGACGCGGTGACGGGGTGACGGGGTGACGGGGTGACGCGGTGACGGGGTGACGCGGTGACGCGGTGACGGGGTGACGCGGAGAATTAGTATGTCTCCGTGTCACCGTGTCACCGTGTCACCGTGTCTCCGTGTCTCCGTGTCTCCGCGTCTCCGTGTCCCCGCGTCACCCCGTCACCGCGTCTCCGTCTCACACCGGCCGATCCAGAAGTGGTGCCGCAGCACCGACTGGAGAGGCGCTACCCGTACCCTGCCCACCTCCTGCGGCTCACCGTCCAACAGCGAGGGATGGACGTAGCAGACATCGGGCGGCTGGCCGAACTTCTGTTGGTAGCGCTGCGCCGCTCGCCCGACCTTCTGGGCCAGGTCGCGCGCCGGGTCGTCGTCGAACCACAGCAGTCCCACCTTCATCGCCCGCCTCCTACGCACGCCTGTGCCGCTGCACTTGCCAGGTGCCGGCCCGCGCGTCCTGGGACAGGTCAAAAGTGCCCTCCGGGCAACGCACGCGGAAGCAATGCCCCTCCACGCGGTTGCCCTGCTGGCGACGGGTGATCGTCCAACAGCGCTCTACCCGTTCGACCCGGTACTCCCGCCCGCGCCAGGAGAACACCTGTGGGAAATAGCCGTGTTGCCGCTGGCGCATCTGCACCGGTTCCGGCCCCTGCCGCTGTCGCTGCCGAATCTCGCGCCCCGAACGGGGCCGCCGCGCCTCACGGATAACCGCCATAGCGCACCTCCTCACCTCCCCCGCCGACGACGGTGAACTCCCGCTGCGCCGGCGGCATGTAGGGCGCCAGATAGGCCGACGGCTGGGGGTTGATCACGCCGGGCTGCGGCGGCGGCTGGACGACGATCACCGGCGGGTAGACGCCCGGCAATGGGCGCGACGTTTGCTGCTCCTGCCGGCGGCGCGTCACCCAGACGACGAGCAAGCTGGTGGGGATACTCGCCCCCACCCCGCACACGGCCCCGGCCAGCACCGCCATCGCCTCATCACTGAGCCGTTGACTGATCAGCACCGCCAGGGTCACAGTGAAGGTGATGGCGACCACACCGGCGAAGATGCGCAACCGCCCGGCCAGCCGGCTGCCGTCCGACTCCCCAGACGACTCGCGCCAACCGTTCCTTTGATCCCTTTCCACGTCGCTCTCTCCTTCCCCGGGAGCATCCCCCCAGTTCGCTGTCTACCTGCTGCCAGGCCTGATGCTGGGGTGGCCGGGGTGCTGGCCTCTCACCCCACTCCTCGGCCTCCTCCCCTCTCCCGCCCGCGGAGGGTGCTGAAAAAGCCCCCCGCTTGCACCACAGAGACCGCCGAGTTTTTTGCACTGCTATGCCGACAACAGAGCCGGGCGGCCCGCCGTCAGTTCCGGCACAGCCAACGGGGGGGCCATCCCCTGGCGCAGCGCAGCGACCAGTTCGGCCGCGTCATCGGAGGCGATGTAGGCAGCCTGGAAGCGGTAGAGCTGCCCTTCAGCAACGGCGATGAAGTCGCCCCGCCCCAGCAATCGCTCCGCCCCCGTCCCCTTCCAGCCCGAGGCCACCCGCGCATCGTCGGCGCTGGCGACCTTGCCCACCAGCCGCACCGGGAAGTTCGCCTTGACCAGGCTGCCGATCACCGCCGCGCTGGGCTTCTGCGTCGCGGCGACGATGTGGATGCCAGCCTCGCGTCCGCGCTGCAGCAGGCGGGTCAGCCGCTGTTCCATCTCCGCCCCGCCGAGCATCATCAGGTCGGTCAACTCATCTACAAAGACGACCACCGGTGGGGTGGACTGGGCGCTTCGGTCACGGCGCTCCATCAGCCGCAGCAGGCTGCCCAACGCCTCCCGCGCCTCCTCCACGGCCACGACAATCGGCCGCGCCAGTTGCGGCAGGCCGGCCAGGTCGCTGAAAGCCCGTCCCTTGGGATCGAGAAGCACCAGCAGCAAGTCTGCCGGATCGGGATGACGCAGGGCCAGGCTGAGGATCATCGTCCGCAGGAGGGCGGTCTTGCCGGAGCCAGTGGTGCCGGAAACGAGGACGTGGGCCACGTCGGGCGAGGGGAGGCGGATGAGCAGCGGCGCGCCGTCCTCGGACAGGCCCAGCACTGCTGTCACCGCCGGCACGTCGCGCAGCCCGCGCAGCAGTGTCAGTAGCGTCACCGGTTGGGGATCGTTGCGCGGCACCTCGACCTGCACCGCCGCCCCCTGGCGAGCGATGCGCACGCTGGGAGCGTCCAGCGCGACGGCGAGCTCCTCGGAGAGGTTCTTGATCGTGGTAATGCGCGCCCCCATGGCCGGGAAGACCTGGAAACGGATGCAGCGCGGAGTCACCGTGCCGCCGGTCACTCGTCCCGGCACCTTGTGCTGCGCTAACACGGCCTCGATCCGATCGGCCTGGTATTCGAGTATCTTCTTCATCCCGCGACCTCCTGCCTCATCCATACCTCGGCGGGCTTGCCGCACCCGTCCTCTCCCCACCCGTCCCCCAGCGCACAGCCCGCTCCGGCGGCAGCCAGGCCAGAACAAATGTTCCAACTACCGTGATCGTATCACATCCCTGCCCCTCTTGTCAACCATCATATCCCAAACAAAACGATAACTTTTCCCAAGTATCGCAGAAATAACAATGACTTTTCCCAAATCCCCGCCCACCTGCCCACTTGCAAACTTGCCCACTTGCAAACTTGCCCACTTGCCCACTTGCAAACTTCCCAACTTCGTCTAGAATGCGCTTGGAGAGAGTATGCACGACTTCCTGACCCAGTTGCTCAACTCCTACTGGTTCGCCCCGCCGGTGGCGTTGTGGCGAGCGGTTGAACTGCGCACCGCTGCTGGAGAGCCCTACCCCCGCCCCCTGCTCGACCTGGGCTGCGGCGATGGGCTGATCGCCGGGGCGCTCTTCGGAGCGGATGGGGTGGACGTGGGCATTGACCCGTGGGCGGATCAGCTCCGCCGCGCCGTCCATTCGGGAGTCTACCGCCAGGTCGCGCGCGCCGAAGGCCAGCACCTCCCCTACCCCGCCGGAGCCTTCGCCTCCGTCTTCAGCAACTCGGTGCTCGAGCACATCCCCGACGTGGCTCCGGTTGTCCGTGAAGTGGGGCGGGTGCTGCGCCCCGGCGGATGCTTTGTCTTCACCGTCCCCTCCGACGCCTTCCGCCTCCTGCTCCACTTCTACCAGGCCCGCCTCTCCGCCGGCGACCCGGCCGGGGCGGAGCAGTACGCCGCCGAAGTGGATGCCTGGCTGGCCCACCGTCACTACTACACCCCCCAGGAATGGGCCGCCCTGCTGGCCGACGGCGGGATGGCCCTCGAAAAGGCCCGCTACTACATCCCGGAGGCGGTGGAGCACGTCTGGGAGCGCGCCAACCACCGCTTCGGCGTCGGACATCGCTCGCTGTGGGGACTTCTGGTCTCCCCCCGCCTGCGCAGACTGGGCTACCAGTGGCTGCTGGCGCGCTGGGTAGTACGCCGCTTCTCCCACGCCTGGCGTCCCTATTACGAAATGGACGTCCCCGCCGGTCAGCCCGGCGGTGGGCTGCTGGTGGTCGCCCGGAGGATGGGCTGATGGACGTCCGCACCGATCCCCCGCCCGACCTGTGGAACCGCTTCGTCGCCGCTCACCCCCAGGCACACATCCTGCAGACGATCCCCTGGGGCAACTTGAAGGCGGCCTTCGGCTGGGAGGCGCAGCAGGTCTGGCTGGCCGAGGAAGCGATTGAGGGCGCTATCTCCGACGAGTGGTGCGGGTGGATGCAGCACGAGGTGCTGCTGGAGGAGCCGCGTCTGCTGGCCGGGGCGCAGATCCTCTACCGACCGCTCCCCGGCGACGTCGGGCGGCTGGCCTACGTGCCGCGCGGGCCGCTGGTGGACTGGCAGGATCGGGCGATGGTGGAGGCGGTAGTGCGAGCGATGCAGGAGGCTGCCCGCACGCGCGGAGCCATCGTGCTGACCCTCGAGCCGAACCTGCCCGACGAGCCCGGCTGGCGCGAGCGACTGGCCGCCCTGGGCTTCGTCCCCTCGCCGCTGGGCAGCATCCAGCCCCGCCGCACCATCGTCATAGACATCTCCGGGGACGAGGAGACGATCCTGGCGGCGATGAATCAGGCGACCCGTCGCAACATCCGCCTGGCCTCCCGCAAGGGCGTGCAGGTGCGGGCGGCCACGGAAGCCGACCTGCCCGCCCTACACCGCCTGATGGCCGCTACCGCTGTGCGGGACGGCTTCGGCGTCCACGTGCCGGCCTACTACGAGCGGGCCTTCCAGCTCTTCGTCCCCCGTGGCTGGGCGCAGCTCCTGCTGGCCGAGGTGGAGGAGGAAGCGGTCGCTGCGCTGATGGTCTTCGCCCTCGGCCGCTGGGCCTGGTACTTCTACGGCGCCTCCGGTGACGCCCACCGCGAGAAGAAGCCCAATCATCTGCTGCAGTGGGAAGCGATCCGCTGGGCGCGCTCGCTGGGCTGTAACCGCTACGACCTGTGGGGTATCCCGGACGAGGACGAGGAGAAACTGGAGGCGGAGTTCCCCCGGCGACAGGACGGGCTATGGGGGGTCTATCGCTTCAAGCGCGGCTTCGGCGGGCGGGTGGAGCGCACCGTGGGGGCCTGGGACCTGCCGCTCCAGCCGCTGATGTACCGCCTCTACACCCTGGCCTTGCGGCTGCGCCGGGTGGCCCTCTCATCCAGTAGCCACGAGTATGAGTGATAACCACGAGTATGAGTGAACCCAAGATCAGCACGACCGCCTATCGCTACCCGCGCGAGCACCTGATCCTGGCGCTGACGTTGCTGCTGGTACTGGTGGTCATCGCCGTCACCTCGGTGGCGACGGTTTGCTTGAGCGGCATCTTCGTCGTGACGATGGTGGCCGCCTCGTACTTCATGACCCGCTCCCAGCACCGCACGCTGATGAGCCAGGCGGCGCGCGTCACCCGTCAGGGCGCGCCGGGATTGGCCGCCATCGCCGACGAATGCGCCGCCCGTCTCCAGCCGGGGCCGGTCGAGCTGTTCGTCGTCGGCAGCCACGTGCTGAACGCCTACACCTTCGGCCTCTCCTCGCCCAAGGTCATCGTGCTGCACGCGGCGTTGTTGGAGGCGATGGACGCGGACGAGATGCGCTTCATCATCGGCCACGAGATGGGCCACGTCCGCCTGGGCCACACCTGGCTCAACTCACTGGTGGGCGGGATGGCCGGCATTCCCAGCCCGTACGTCGCCTCGGCTATCCTGTCGCTAGCTTTCCTGTGGTGGAACCGCGCCTGCGAGTTCTCGGCCGACCGCGCCGGGCTGCTGGCCTGCGGCAAGCCGGCCAAGGCGATCTCGGCGCTGGTGCAGTTGGAGGCGGGGCGGGACGTCTGTTCGCAGGCCGACATGGAACGCATCCTGCGCCACATCGAAGCCGAGGACGACAGCCCGCTGAGCAATCTGGGGGAGGTGCTGGCGACGCACCCGATGACGGTGCGGCGCATCGAGGCGCTGCGGCGGTATGCCGCCTCTGCCGAGTACCGCCGCTTGCAAGGACTGGTGGACCAGAACGTGGTCAGCAGATTGAGCGGATGAAGCAGATGCAG
>DAOTYW010000008.1:0-5099 GCA_034434755.1 Anaerolineae bacterium
CCCCCTTGAGGGCGTGAATATGGCCGTAGTAGGCATGGACGTTTTCCAGTTCGAGAAGTGGCATGGCGGATCACTCCATCAACTTGCCGGTAGGCTGGCCGACGGCGCCGACTGGGCAGCCACGGCCTGCAGAGCGTCCTGAACGCTGCCCTTCCCCAGATATGCCTCGATCACTTTCGCATCGCATTGGACGGCAGCGGGCGGCCCCTCGCAGATCTTGGCTCCGTAGTCCAGGACGGTGATCAACTCAGAGATACTCATCACCACACGCATCTGGTGCTCGATGAGCAAGATGGTGATCCCCAATTCGTCGCGCAGGCGGCGGATGAGCGCCACCATGTCCTGCGTCTCCTTGGGGTTCATGCCGGCGGTCGGCTCGTCGAGAAGCAGGAGCGTGGGCTTGCTGGCCAGAGCGCGGGCGATCTCCAGCCGACGTTGCAGGCCGTAGGGCAGGTTCATCGCCATCATGTCCCCCATGCCCTCCAGCCCCATGAAACGGAGCAAGCGCACCGCCTCTTCCACCGCCTCTTTCTCCTCCCGCATCGTCCGCGGTGGACGCACGATCCCGCCGACCAGACCGGTCTTGAGGTGGCAATGCATGCCGACCAGGATGTTCTCCACGGCGGTCATGTTCTTGAAGAGGCGGATGTTCTGATAAGTGCGGGCGATGCCCAGTCGCGTGACGCGGTCGGGCGAGAGGCCGTTCAGCAGCCGTCCCCGCAGCAGGATATCCCCCTCCTCGGGCTGGTAGAAGCCGGTCACGCAGTTGAAGAACGTGGTCTTGCCGGCGCCGTTCGGCCCGATGATGCTGTGGATCGCCCCTTCCCTGACCTGCAAGTCCACTTCCTTCAACGCCTCGAGGCCGCCGAACCGTTTGGTCACCTTGTTGGTTTCCAGGACGTAAGTCGTCATCCCTCTCCTCCGGTCAGGCTTCTCGCGCTTCGCGCAGCTCGAGCTTCCGCCGCGCCTCCGGCCACAGGCCCTCCGGGCGGATCAGCATCATCACCACCAGCAGCGCCCCGTAGACCAGGTAACGGAACTCGGCGAACTCGCGCAGCAGCTCCGGCAGCCCCATCAGCACCAGCGCGCCCACCACCACGCCCGGCATGCTCCCCATGCCGCCGATGATCACCAGGCTGAGCACGTTGATCGAGACCAGCACGTTGAAGCTGTGCGGGTAAGTGGACTGCAGCTTGGCGGCGAAGATCGTCCCGCTCAGGCCGGCGAACAGCGCGCCCATGGCGAAGGCCATCAGCTTGGTGGTGACAGTGTTGATACCCATCGCCTGGGCGACGTCCTCGTCCTCGCGGACGGCCATCCAGGCCCGCCCGACGCGGGAATCCTTCAACCGCCAGGCGATGAACGCCGCCAACAGGCAGCCGATCAGAATCAGGTAATACAGTTCCTGTTGGGTGTTCAGCAGGATGGGGCCGATGCGGGGTTGCGCGATCAGTTGGATCCCCTGACTGCCGCCCAGGAAGGGGCGCAGCCAGTCGGAGCCGACGACCAGACGGACGATCTCGCCGAAGCCCAGGGTGACGATGGCCAGGTAGTCGCCGCGCATCTTGAGCACCGGCAGGCCGAGCAGGACGCCCGCCAGCATCGCGCCGACCAGAGCCACGGGCAGGGCCAGCCAGTAGGGCAGGCTGAAGAAGCCCAGCTCTGGCGAGGTCAGCACGCCCATCACGTAGGCCCCGATGGCGTAGAAGGCCACGTAGCCCATATCCAACAGCCCGGCCAGGCCGACGACGATGTTCAGCCCCAGCCCCATCAGGACGAACAGGCCGACGTTGTCCAGGATCTCGCTGAAGAACGTGCCCAGGATGCGGGGCAAGAACACCAGCACGACGATGATGACCACGATGGACACCACGCGGATGACCATCTGCTGTCTGGGTGATCGTTGTCGCTGGACCGCCGGTGTGCGCCAGGCGCGCCAGAAGGCCAGCCCGCCGAACACCACCAGGACGAAGATGGCCCCGATCACCGACATGCCCGCCGCAGCAAACATCCAGCGGAACAGGTAACCCACCACTCCCCAGTTCAGCATCATGGTCACCAGCAGGTCGCGCAGCAGGCCAAGCAGGAGGAGGATCAGGATCGGCTGCAGGGCGACGTTCCGGTAGCGGGGCGGGATCAGCGCCAGCGCGCCGCCCGCCACGCCGGCGAGCAATCCGGCCAGCGGGGGGATCAGCGCGCCCAGCGGCAGGGGAACGCCGAAGCGCAGCATCTGGTACAGGTCGGGCGAGGCGCTGACGAGCACCGCGCGCAGGTTGACCACATGCCCGATCAGCACCAGGACGGCCACTACCGCTCCCCCGATCAACCCGCTCACCCCGCCCAGCCACAAGCGGCTGCCCACCGAGGCGCCGTCGGCCCGGCGAGCGGTGGTGTAGGCCAACAACAGCAACGGCGCCAGCATCAGGACATGCCCCATCGTGAAGAGGCCGCTGACAATGTAGCGCTGTCCGAAGGCCACGACCATGCCGACCAGCGAGAGGAGGACAACGATGGCCCCACCGATCAACCCGTTGCGCACGATCTGCTTCCAACCGTCAGAAGATTGGGTGGTCATGTTGCCTCCTCACACCTTGGCCTGCGTGATGCGCTCGCCCAGGATGCCCGTGGGGCGGAAGATGAGGATGAACACCAGGATGATGAAGGCGATGGCGTCCTTGAGCTGGTAAGGGGCGGGAATGCCCAGGCCGTCCAGGAACAGGTTCGGGCCGATGGACTCCAGCAGGCCCAGGATCATCGCCCCCAGCCAGGCGCCGGGCACGTTGCCGATCCCTCCCAGCACCGCCGCCGTGAAGGCTTTGATCCCTGGATAGAAGCCCATGTAGAAGTTGACCACCGGAAACATCAGCGCGTAGAGGACGCCGGCCACGCCAGCCGAAGCGCCGCCGATGGCAAAGGTGGCCACGATGACCCGGTCCACGTCCACCCCCATCAGCGCCGCCACCTCTTTATCCTCCGAGACCGCGCGCATGGCCTTGCCCATCTTCGTTCGCTGCGTGATGTAGTACAACAGCAGCATCATCAGCAACGCGCTGACGATGATCACCACCTGGGTCTTGCCGATCTGCAGTGGCCCCAAGGTCCAGGCTCCCTCCAGGGCCGCGAAGGTAGGATAGGCGGTCACGCCGGAACCGTAGAGGCCGCGGAACGTGTATTGCAGGAAGTAGGAAGCACCGATGGCGGTGATCAGCGGCACCAGGCGAGGAGCAGTGCGCAAGGGCCGGTAAGCGATGCGTTCCAACAGGACGGCGATGGTCATGGAAACCACAGCCGATACCAGGGTGATCAGCAGCAGGGAAGGAAGGGGGTAGCGGTTCAGGAAACCTGACGAAGCCAGAGCGATGGCGACGAAGGCCGCCGTGAACGGCCCGCTCATGAAGACCTCGCTGTGAGCGAAGTTGATCATGCGCAGGATGCCGTAGACCAGGGTGTAACCGAGGGCGATCAGGGCATAGATGCCGCCCAGCGCCAGCCCGCGGATGATCAGATCGGCCCACTGTGTCCAGGTGTACTTGCCGGGGAACTCGTAGGGGGAGGCGGGAGACAGGCCCAGGGTGATCAGCGAGCCCCAGACCACGGCGATGGCGATGGCGATCCCGATCCCCCAGACGACGACGTCGGTGAGGGTGATTCGCTGCAGCCACTTACGAAGCATAGCGCTGCTCCTCTCCAGGCACAGGATATTCATAGAGGGGCGAGGTTACCCCCGCCCCTCACCTCCGTTCGAACCGCGATGGTTACTGCGAAGGCTGCCAGATCAACTCCGGCGGATACTCGCCGACGTGATACTGGTAGACGCCAATCGTCGGGTTGGCGCAGTCGCCCGTCGGCGTGCAGGTCAGGCTGCCGGTCAGCCCCTGGAAGTTCGTCGTGGCGTACATCGCGTCGCGCAGCGCCTGCCGGCCGATGTGCAGCGTGCCATCGGCGTCCTGCACGGCCACCTCCTCGATGGCCGCCGCGATCATCATCATCGCGTCGTAGGCATGGGCGTGGAAGATGCTGATCGGGGGCGTCCCGAACTTGGCCTCATACTTGGCGACGAACGCATCGTAGGCCGCGCCGCTGATGATCGGGCTGGAGACGTAGAAGCCCTCGACCGAGTCGCCGCAGGCCTCCACGACATCCGGCGAGAACAGGCCATCAGCACCCATCAGCGCCACGTTCTGCAGGTCGGCGTTCGCCCGCGCCTGCATGGTGATAAAGCAGCCGGCGGGCAGGAAGATCGGGTAATAGATGATGTCGGGATGGCCGGCGGCGATGCGGGTGAGCACCGGGCTCATGTCCGTCGCTTCGGGTGCGACCGCTTCCTGGTTGGTGATCGTCCCGCCAGCGGTCTGGAACTCCTCGGCGAAGACCTGCTGCAGCTTGTCGGCGTAGAGGCTGCCGTCGTGGATCGTGGCGGCCACATCGGCGCCCAGGTACTCGCGGGCAAACTGGGCCGCGCGGGCGCCCTGGATCAGGTCGTTATGCGCCGTGCGCAGGTAGCCAGGATGGTTGTTGGGGTTACCCGCCTCGGTCAGGTCCGGCGCGGTGTTGGAGGGAGAGACAATGACGAAACCGGACTGGGAGAGCAGGGGCACGGCCACGCGCGCCTCGCTGGAGCAAGAGGTGCCGATGACGGCGACAATCGAGGAGTCGGCCGCCAGCGCTGTGCCGGCCGCCTGGCCGCCCTCGGCGCTGCAGCCGCCGTCCTGACCATCGAACTGGATGGGATGGCCGAGGATCGCGCCGCCCAGGTCGTCAATGGCGATCTCGATGCCATTGCGCGAGTCCACACCCAGGGTCTCGTTCGGGCCGGCCACGACCAGCAGGTAGGCGATATGGATCGGCTCGCCTGGGCCAATGGTCACACAGCCGATCGCATCGGTGCACTCGTACGCTGCCCCACCGCCACCGCAACCCGCGAGCGCCAGGGAGGCAACGACAAGCAGGACAAACGCTACGGAAACGTACCTTCGCATCTTTTCTCCTCCTCTTTCGGAATCGAGTTGGGCAGACGCTGGCCAGGCGTCCCGTCACACGATGGCCTCCTGAGCACGACCATCACCACTCCGCTCCGAATGGCATCACCCCCTTCCGCC
>DAOTYW010000009.1:0-12014 GCA_034434755.1 Anaerolineae bacterium
TAGGCTTCCGGGTCCACCAGTTGTTCGCCCCATTCCGGGTAGATATTCGGCTCGTTCCAGACCTGGTAGGCGCGGATGCGTCCGCGGTAGCGGGAGGCGACGGCGTAGGCGTAGTTGCCGAAGTCCGCGAAGTCGTCGGGGGGGGCGTAGCTGCCGCGGGCGGTGCCGTCGGCGCGCGACCAGGCCGGCGGGCTGCTTAGGCGGGCGATGATCTCCAGTCCGTACTGTTCGGCCAGGGCGACGATCTGGTCGTACTTCTCCCAGGCCGAGCGGTAGGGCTCGTTGCGCCGGTCCTCGAAATCGCCGCGCCCGTGGATCTCGATGTCCTCCCAGGGGAACGACTGACGGAGCCAATGGAAGCCGGCGGCGGCGACCATGCGCACCGTCTCCTCGCGCTTCCAGGGTTCCGCCTCCTGCTCCAGGAAGACATTGATGCCGAAGGGGTTGACGCCGGCGTGAGCGATCGGCACATAGGGGGCCGTGGCGGGCTGGGGACGGAGGAGATTGCCAGCCAGTTGCAGCGTGCCATAGACCTGGTTGGGCAGGTTCTCCTCGCCGGTCCAGGAGAAGAGCAGATCAGAGGGGACAGCGGCGCACCCGGCCAGCGCCAGCAACAGGAGGGGGGTCAGGAAGCGCAGTGCGCGGCGGTGGGGGGAAGCGTTCACTCTTCCACGACTTCGGGGGTGCTGACCAGCGCCGCCACGCTAGCGGGCAGCCGGCCCAACGCCAGGTACTCGCGCACCTCCTGGCGGGTCTCTTCGAACAGGCGGATTATATCGCCATCCGATCCCTTGAAGCCGCTGACCGTCCGCCGGGCGCAGACGCAGCAACCGAGGGAAGCGCGATAGCTATCCAGGTCGCAGGTCAGACAACTGCCCAGCTTGATCATCATCAGGGAGAAACCGAGCACGTCCTCGTGCTCATCGGGCAGGGCGCTCAACCGTTCCATCAACGCCGCCCATTCCGGGCCGCGCAGGGTGCGCAACTGGGGAATGCAGCGGGGGGGAAAGAGGATCTCGCTATCCGGATACATACCCACCTCGTTCGCTGATCTCTGGCACGGCGGCTATGATAACACAAAAGGTGAGCAATTTCAAGGGGAAAGCGCTGTTGACAGCGGTGAACAGTTGAATACAATGGGCGTATCCGTTCGGAAAGGAGACTTCCGTGGACGGCGAATGGTCTTTCGACATCCTCTCGGCGGCGATCGGCGCGGCAGTGACCCTGTTGCTGGTCGGGCTGGTAGTGCGTTTCCGCGCCGCCATCGCCCGTGTATGGCAGGGCATCCGTCTGGGCGTGCGTCGTCTCGTTGCGCGGTTCGCGGCGGGGCTGGAGGGGGAGTACCGACGGGCGGTCGTCGGCTGGGCGCGGAAGGCGCATGCCCTGCCGGCGGTCGGCACGCTGGAGCAGGTGTTCGTGCCGCCGCTGTTGATCCCACCCCTGCCCGCGCCGCGCACGTCCACGGGCAACCTCCCTCCGCGTACACCGATTCCGCTGGGAGTGGCGCTGGGCGGCCACCTGCGCCTGCTGATCGCCGGCCCGCTGGCCTCCGGACGTTCCACCCTCCTGGCCTACCTGGCCTACATCCACGCCCGCCATGAAGCCGCTGCCGCCCTGCAAAGCCCGCTCGAACGGCTGCCGCTCGTCGTCCGCCTGACCGATATGGAGTGGACACTGCCGGCAGGGGGAGGGGGGGACACGGGGACGGGGGGACGCGGAGACGTAGAGGAAGGGGGACGCGGGGACGCGGAGGAAGGGGGACGCGGGGACGCGGAGAAGGGGGGACGCGGAGAGGCGGAGAAGAAGGAGCCGGACGATGTGACGCGGCTAGTCCAGGCGGCGACCCGCGCCGTCGGGGCTACGGCGGGCAGCGGTGGGGCGTTGCGCCGCCACCTGCGCGCCGGCAGCGCGCTCGTCTTGGTGGACGGGTGGGACGAGCTGAACCCTCAGCAGCAGGAGCTGGCGACGGCGTGGCTGGCCCGCCTGGTCGAGGCCCTGCCGAACAACTTGTGGATGGTGGTCGTCGGGCCGCGCGGCTTCGCCCCCCTGGCGGCGCTCGGTTTCGCGCCGCTGCGGTTGAAGGAATGGGCCCGCCCGCAGGTCGAGGCGCTGTTGGCCCGTTTCGCCGAAAGGCTGTCGCCCGCCCAGGGCGGGGCGGCGCAACCGTCGCGCGAGGTCACCGAGACGTTGCTCCGTGCCCTGGAGCGGGGCGCCTCGCCGCTCGAACTCTCCCTGCGCGCCTGGCTGCTGCTGACCCAGGGACAGGTCCCGGAGCGCCGCCTGGACCTTTTCCTCCAGACCGTCGAACGGCAGGCGGGGCGAGTGACTGGCGAGGCGGATGGGCTGTCATCGGTGATCCGCGCCGTGCTGGGCCGGCTGGCCCTGGCGCTCCAGCAAGAAGGCCGGACGTTGGTCACCCGGGCGGAGGTGGAGGCGGCGTTGGAGGATGCGCTGCCGCCGGCGGGCGAGCGCCCGGCGCGGGCTGCCGCCCAGGCCCAGCAGATCGTCATCGGCGGCAAGGGCTGTTTGATCGAGCGGGAGATGGACCGCTACGCCTTCGTCCATCCGCTCTGGCAGGCCGCCGCGGCGGCCCGTCAACTGGTGGCCCTGCCCACCGCTGCCGTGCTCGAACGGCTGGAGGACCCGCGCTGGGCGGCGGTGTTCGAGTTCTACGCCGAGATCGGCGACATGGAGCCGTTCCTGAAAGCCTGGCTGACCCGCCCCGACGACCTGTGGCGCTCGCGGCTGTGCACGGCGGCGCGCTGGGCGGCGGTGGCCCCGCCCGAAGCGCCGTGGCGCCGGGGGGTGATGGCCCTGCTGGCCCGCGCTTTCCTCGACCCGGCGCTGCCCGATCCAGTCCGCGAACGGCTGACCACCGCCATAGCCTGCTCCGGCGACCCCGGCGTCCCCTACTTTCTGCGGCAGGCGCTGCAGCACCCGCGCGAGACCGTCCGCGCCGCCGCCGTCCGTGCGCTGGGATTGTTGCGGCGGACCGCCGACGTGGGCACGCTGGTCGAGGCGATAGACGATCCGGACGCCCTGGTGCAGGAGGCGGCGGCGCGGGCACTGGGCGCCGGCGGCGGCCCGGCGGCCCTGCGCCGGCTGACCCAGGCGCTGGTGCTGGGGGACGAGACCCAACGGGCCTGCGCGGCTGTCGGGCTGGCGCTGATGGGCGAGGAAGGTTGGGAGGCCCTGCGCAAGGCCATCCAGAATGATGATTTCCTGACCCGTCGCGCCGCCGTCTATGGCCTGGGGGAGATTGAGCAACCCTGGGCGCGCGAATTGCTGTCCCGCCTCACCCGCGAGGACGGCGAGTGGATCGTCCGCTCCGCCGCCAGCAGCGTCCTGGCGGAGATCGAAGCCGCCCGCCCGTCGCCCGTCTCCCCGCCGCCGGTGGCCCACGAGATGGGTTGGCTGATTAACTGGGCCGCCGAACGGGAGGAAGTGGTCGGCGTCGGCGAGGCCGCGTTCGTCCATCTCTTGCAGGCGCTGCAACAGGGGGACGCACCCATCCGTCAGGCTGCTGCGCAGGCGCTGGGCCTGATCGGTCGCCCCGAAGACGCTGCTCCCCTGCGCCAGGCCATGGCCGATCCCGATCCGGATGTTGCCCAGGTCGCCCTGGAGGCGCTGGAGGAACTGGCCCACCGGCATGGCCTGATGGTGCAATGAGGCGTGGGACGAGAGATTGTTTCAGGTTTCAAGGTTTCAGGTTTCAGGTTGCCGGTAGCCATTCAAAGCAACCTGCAACCTACAACCTGAAACCTGAAATCTTGAAGCCTGAAACCCTGAACTATGACCCGCTCTCTATCTGATGCCCTGTGCGTCAACACCATCCGCACCCTGGCTATGGACGGCGTGCAGAGGGCCGACTCCGGCCATCCCGGCATGCCGATGGGCATGGCCGACGCGGCCTATGTGTTATGGACACGTTTCCTCAAGCATAACCCCACGAACCCAGCCTGGCCTGACCGCGACCGCTTCATCCTCTCTGCCGGCCACGGCTCGATGCTTCTCTACAGCCTGCTCCACCTCACCGGCTACGACCTGTCGCTGGAGGAGCTGATGCGCTTCCGCCAGTGGGGTAGTCGCACGCCCGGCCACCCCGAGCGCGGCCTAACCCCCGGCGTCGAAACGACCACCGGCCCGCTGGGGCAGGGCTTCGCCAACGGCGTCGGCATGGCCCTCGCCGAGCGCTTCCTGGCCGCCACCTTCAACCGGCCCGGTTTCCCCATCTTCGACCACTTCACCTACGCCATCGTCTCCGACGGCGACCTGATGGAGGGGATCAGCCACGAGGCTGCCTCGCTGGCCGGCCATCTGGGACTGGGCAGGCTGATCTACCTGTACGACAACAACGGCATCTCCATCGAAGGCTCCACCGACCTGGCCTTCAGCGAGGACGTGGCGGCCCGCTTCCGCGCCTATGGCTGGCACGTCCAGGCGGTGGACGGTCACGACCTGTCGGCGGTGGACGAGGCGCTGCGCGCCGCTCGCGCGGTGACCGGGCAACCTTCCCTGGTAATCTGTCGCACGCACATCGCCTACGGCAGCCCGCACAAGCAGGACAGCGCCGCCGCCCATGGCGCGCCGCTGGGCGAGGCGGAGGTGCGCCTGACCAAAGAGGCGCTCGGCTGGCCGCCCGACGCTCACTTCCTCGTCCCGCCGGAGGCACTGGCGGTCTTCCGCCGTGCGGTGGAGGTGGGGCAGGAGGCCCAGGGGCGCTGGCGCGCTATGTTCGAGAGGTACGCCCAGGAGTACCCGCGCCAGGCGACGCTGCTGGAGCGCCTGTGGGCCAACGAACTGCCGGAGGGCTGGGAGCGATCTCTGCCGGCTTTCTCCCCCACCGACGGCCCGCTGGCCACCCGTCAGGCCTCGGGCCGGGTGCTGAACGCGCTCGCCGACGCCCTGCCCACGCTCATCGGCGGTTCGGCTGACCTAGCCCCGTCCAACAACACGCTGCTGACCGGCTATCCCGATTTTCAGCGGGATACCCCCAACGGGCGCAACCTGCGCTTCGGCGTGCGCGAGCATGCCATGGGGGCGATCCTCAACGGGATGGCCCTTCACGGCGGCTTGCTCCCCTACGGCGGGACGTTCCTGGTCTTCTCGGATTACATGCGCCCGGCGGTGCGCCTGGCGGCGATGTCGCACCTGCCGGTCGTCTACGTCTGGAGCCACGACTCGCTGTGGCTGGGCGAGGACGGGCCGACGCACCAGCCGGTGGAGCACCTGGCCGCGCTGCGGGCGATCCCCAACCTGACCCTCATCCGTCCCGGCGACGCCAACGAGACCGCGATGGCCTGGAAGGCGGCGCTGGAACGGCGGGATGGGCCGACCGGACTGATCCTGACCCGCCAGTCGCTGCCGGTGCTGGACCGGCAGGGGATGGCCGGGGCGGAGCACCTGGCCCGCGGCGCCTACGTCCTGCGCGACCCGCCCGCCGGCTCCCCCGCGCTGATCCTCATCGCCTCCGGTTCCGAGGTCCATTTGGCGCTGGCGGCGCAGGAAGCGCTGGCTGCACAGGGCGTCGCCGCGCGGGTGGTGAGCATGCCCAGTTGGGAGCTGTTCGACGCCCAGCCGCTCTCGTACCGCCAGGCCGTGCTGCCGCCAGACGTCCCCGCCCGGCTGGCGATCGAGGCCGGCGTGGCGCAGGGGTGGGAGAAGTACACCGGCCCGTCCGGCGACGTGATCAGCATCGAGCGCTTCGGCGCCTCCGCCCCCTACAAGGTACTGATGGAGCAGTTCGGCTTCACGGTCGAGGCCGTCGTCGAGCGGGCGTTGCGGCTGATCCGGTAGGGTGGGCGGATGGCCCGCTCCACGGATTTCGTAACTGTCCGCTCTCGGCCAGGCCTGATGCTGGCGGGCGGCAGCGTCCGTTGTGCCCTTTGGGATTCTGTGGTACACTATCCCCCGCCAAAGCCTATCATCGGAGCCGACTATGCTGGCGAAAGTCTCCAGTTATGCCCTCCTGGGCCTGGAAGGGGTGCAGGTCCAGGTCGAAGTGGACACCTCCAACGGCCTCCCCTCCCTGACCATCGTCGGCCTGCCCGACACAGCGGTCAAGGAATCCAGCGAGCGCGTGCGGGCGGCGATCCGCAACTCCGGGCTGCTGTTTCCCCGCAAGCGGATCACCGTCAACCTGGCCCCCGCCGACATCCGCAAGGCCGGCCCCTCCTATGACCTGCCGATCGCCGTCGGCGTGTTGATCGCTTCCGAGCAGACCTGGCCGCAGGCAGTGGAGGGAGCGGCCTTCGTCGGCGAACTGTCGCTGGACGGCTCGGTGCGGCACGTCCCCGGCGTCCTGCCGATCGCCGCCGTGGCCCGCCAGGCAGGGCTAACACGGCTGTTCGTCCCCAGCGAGGATGCGCCGGAGGCGGCGCTGGTGGAAGGGCTGGAAGTGCTGCCGGTGCGCGATCTGGGGGAACTGGCCGCCCATCTGCAGGGACTGCGGGAGATCCAGCCATACCAGCCGACGGATGGAGCGTCCGCCTATCCTCCGCCGATCTACGCCGTGGACTTCGCCGACGTCAAGGGTCAGGAGCATGTCAAGCGGGCGCTGGAGGTGGCGGCGGCAGGCGGACATAATGTATTGATGGTCGGGCCGCCGGGCGCCGGCAAGACCTTGCTGGCCCGCGCACTGCCGTCCATCCTGCCGGAGATGAGCCTGGACGAGGCACTGGAGGTGACCAAGATCTACAGCGTCGCCGGACTGCTCCCGCCGGACACCCCGCTGATCCGCCAGCGCCCCTTCCGCGCCCCCCATCACACGATCAGCCACCCGGGGCTGGTTGGCGGCGGGCACTGGCCGCGGCCCGGCGAGATCAGCCTGGCCCATCGTGGCGTGCTCTTCCTCGACGAACTGCCCGAATTCAGCACCCATATCCTGGAGGGACTGCGTCAGCCGCTGGAGGACGGCCTGGTCTCCATCGCCCGCTCCACCGGCACGCTGACCTTCCCGGCCCGCTTCGTCCTCGTCGCGGCGATGAACCCCTGTCCCTGCGGCTACTGGGGCGACGCGACGAAGGAGTGCACCTGCAGCCCGGCCACGGTGACCCGTTACCAGAAGCGCATCAGCGGCCCGCTGCTGGATCGCATAGACATCCACGTCGAAGTGCCACGGGTGGACCTGCACAAACTGACCGACGACCGGCGGGGGGAGCCGTCGCCGGCCATTCGGCAGCGAGTGGAGCAGGCGCGGGAGGTGCAGCGGCGGCGCTTCGCCAGCACGCCGCTGACCTGCAACGCGGAGATGGGCCCGGCGCAGGTGCGCGAGATCTGTCGGCTGGACGAGGCGGGGCGGTCGCTGGTGCGGACGGCGATGCAGCAGCTACAGATGAGCGCGCGAGCCTTTCATCGCATCCTCAAGCTGGCGCGCACCATCGCCGACCTGGCCGGCAGCGAGCGGATCGAGGTGGCGCACCTGGCCGAGGCGATCCAGTACCGACCGCGGCAATCCGCCCCCTGACCCGTCCGCGCGTCTCAGTGTCTCTGCGGTGTAACTGCTCATCCTCCCGCCGGTCTGGGCGCAATGGGCAGCCCACATCGCGCTTCCATGGCCACTCCGATTCGTTGCTCGGCCCCTTCCGAACCTGCGGGACGGTGAGCAGCTCTGCGGTAAGCTATGTTCAGAGCAGCATAGTGCTGGCGGGACCCACTCAGGTCAACCGGGGGTCAGCGTGCGTGAGCTGGCGGACCGGTCGTCGTCGCCGGCCGGGCGGGGATGGGTCAGCCGCGCCAGCCGGTGGCGCAGCGCGGCCAGCGTCCGCTCGCGCCGCGGGCCGGGCGGCCAGCGCTCCGCCCGCGCCAGTGCCAGCCGCGTCCACCCCGCGGCCAGCGCCAGGCGGCCCAGCCGCCACTCGAACAGTCGGGCCAGCTCCTCCGCCGCCAGCACGTCATCGCTGTCCTCCACGGCCGCCTGCTGCCACCACTGCAGCGCCTCCTGCCAGCGGCCCTCCCGCTTGAGCCGCTGCGCCAGGTCGTGCAGCGCCCGCCGTCGCAGCTCGCTCGGCAGTCCGGCGGCCAGCGCCGACCGCAGCGCCCCTTCCACGTCGCCGCCGGCGGCGGCGTACCAGCGGGCCAGCCCGTAGAGCTCGCTCCCCACCAGCGCGGGTGACGTCCGTGGGTCCTCGAACGCCCGGCACAGCCGCGCCGCCAGGGTGACCATGCTTAGCACGTCCACCTGGTTGTGGTAGAGCACGCGGGCGATCTCCCGCGCGTCGCCGGTGCGCAGGTAGTCGCGGTAAATGAGCGGAATGACCCCGCTGGGCACGTCGGCCTGGTCGCGCTGCACCCCCAGCACCTCCCGCTCCAGCGACCCCAGGGCGCAGGAGGCCAGCCGCTCGCGCCACAGCCGCCGCGCGGGGCCCAGCAGGTCCAGGTGCGGCGCGCCAGCCAGCGGGAACGGCCGGCGGGCCAGGATGAAACGGTTCTCCAGGATCGGCAGGTCGAATCCCCGCCCGTTGAACGTGACCAGCGCCTGGAAACGCGGCAGCCATTCCGCCAGGAAGTCCACCAGCGCCGGCTCGTCGCCGGGGTCGCGCAGGAACGGCTGGAGGAGGCGAAAACGGCCTTCCTCGAAGAAGCCCAGGCCGACCAGGAAGGCCATCGTCCCGCTGCCGCCAGAGAGGCCGGTGGTCTCCGTGTCCAGGAAGAGCACTCGCTCCAGCTCCACCCCGGCCAGGGCCGGCTCGCCGCTCATGGCGGCCAGCGCCTGCGGCGAGAGGCCGAGGAAGCCGTCGAGTGGGAAGTCGCCGTGGCGATGGTCGGCCGGGAAGGCCGGCTGGGCCACGAAGCAGCGCCCGTGCGGCGTGTCGTGGAACGTCCCCTCGACCAGGCTTTCGATGGCCAGGCGGCGGCGCGGCGAGGGCGGCAGCGCCGTCACCCCGCGCACCACCCCCAGCCGCCGCAGCCGCTGCCGCAGCTCGTCCCGCGAGTCCAGGCCATCGGTGGACATGGGCGGGATTATAGCCCAGGGAGGGGAGAGGTCAAGGGGGCAAGGTGGACATTGGAGGTTGGAGGTGTGGTATAATCACCCCAATGGACACACTGACGCTGCAATTGACCACCATGACCTACGGCCCGGCGGCGCTGGGACGCCATGGCCAGAAGGCGATCTTTGTCCCCTACGGGCTGCCTGGCGAGACGGTGCGGGTCGAGGTGGTGGATGACCAGGGCCGCTACGCCCACGCCCGGCTGCTGGAAGTCCTGCAACCTTCCCCCGAACGGGTCGCGCCGCCCTGCCCCTACTTCGGGCCGGACGGCTGCGGCGGCTGCGCCTGGCAACACGCTGCCTACACGGCCCAACTGCGCTTCAAAACCCAGGTCGTCGCCGACCAGTTGACCCGCATCGGCAGGCTGGCCGATCCGCCGGTGCTCCCCACGCTGGCCGACTCCAGCGGCTGGGCCTACCGCAACCAGGCCCGCTTCCACCCCGCCGCGGAAGAGGGGCTGGGCTTTCTCGCCGCGGCCGGCCAGCGGGTCGTGCCGGTGGACGGGTGCCTGCTCCTCCACCCGCTCCTGGCCGACCTCTACGACGCGCTCGACCTCGACCTGCCGGGGCTGGCGGCGCTGACGTTGCGCGCCAGCACGGCCAGCGGCGAACGGCTGCTCATCTTCGAGACGGCGGATGACGAACCGCCCGCGCTGGAGCTCGACCTGCCCGTCTCCTGTGTCCTGCTCCGCTCCGATGGGTCGGTGCTGACGATGGTCGGCCAGGATACCCTCACCGAGGTCGTCGCCGGGCACGCCTACCGCGTCTCCGCGCCGTCCTTCTTCCAGGTCAATACCGCCCAGGCGGAGCCGTTGGTGCGCCTGGCGCTGGACGGGCTGGCACTGACCGGCGGAGAGACTGTCCTGGACGCCTACTGCGGCGTGGGTTTGTTCACCCTGCCGCTGGCCGAGCGGGCCGGGCTGGTGCTGGCCGTCGAGGCGGACCCGTCGGCGGTGGATGATCTGCTGGCGAACAGCGCGGCGTTGGAGAACGTGGAGGTCATCGAGGGGACGGTAGCGGCGGCGCTGGCAGGCCTGGACGAGCCGCTGGATGCGGCGCTGGTGGATCCGCCGCGCGGCGGCCTGGAGCGTGAGGCGCTGGTAGGACTGATCGCCGCTGCACCGCGCCGCATCGTCTACGTTTCCTGCGACCCCGCCACGCTGGCCCGCGACGGTCAGCAGTTGGCACGGGCGGGCTATCAATTGCTGCAG
This sequence comes from Anaerolineae bacterium, assembly GCA_034434755.1. Taxonomy (GTDB): domain Bacteria; phylum Chloroflexota; class Anaerolineae; order B4-G1; family DUEL01; genus DAOTYW01. Next base: position 10,201 of record DAOTYW010000009.1, read on the forward strand.
GTGCAGCCGGTGGATATGTTCCCCCAGACCTACCACATTGAGACGGTGAGCCTGTGGAGGAGGAAATGAAAGTACATCGCGTACCGCGTATCGCATATCGTAAGTTGCGATTGGCGATACGCGATTGGCGATACGCGATTTGCACCACCTTCGTGCTTTTCACGGTGGCAGCCTGCGCGGCGCCGGCCATCCTGTCCCCGTCGGGCAGCCCCGCCACGCTGTTCCCGACCCCTACCCCCACGCCCACCCCGTCCGACCTGTACATCTCTGCCGGGGACGTCACGTTCTACCCCGGCCCGCAGTTGTACAGCGGCGACCGGGTGACGATTGACGTGCGCCCGCGCAACGTCGGCGCGATCCCGCCCGGCGAGATCGGCGTGCAGGTGTCCGTGGACACCCTGGCCGGGCCGACGGTCGTCGCCAGCGGCGGTGTGGACTACTGGACGTTCGACGACATTCCCCGCGCCCGCCTGCCCTGGGCGTGGGATACCCGCGGGCTGAAGGGCGTCGGCGTGGTGACAGTATGGCTCGACCCCGCCGACCGCATCCAGGTAGGGGACGAGGACCCGACGAACAACGTCGTCACCCTCACCGTGCCCCTGCTGCATCCCTCCCGGCTGCCCCCCGTCGAGGCCGCCGCCTCGTGGATCACCCGCACCAGCGACTGCTGCGTCATTCACTACCTTTCGGGCACCGCTGCCGACCGCGACATGCCTGCCATCCTCGCCACGACCGACAGGGCCGTTCAGTCCGTCCAGGCGCAACTCGATGCCCGCCTCTCACAACCGCTCCAGGTCTATCTGATCGACCGCGTCATCGGGCAGGGGGGGTATGCCGGCGCAGCCCTGGCGCTCTCCTACCTGGACCGCGACTACACGGCCGTGGACCTGGAGACGATCATGCGTCACGAGGCCACCCACGTGCTGGACCGCACCATGGGCGGGGAGGCAGTGCCGTCGCTGTTGCGCGAGGGGCTGGCCGTGTGGATCGCTGGCGGCCACTATCGCCAGGAACCGATCCCGCAGCGGACGGCGGCGGTCGTCGAACTGGGCTGGTACGTCCCGCTGGACACATTGGCGAACGATTTCTACCGTCAGCAGCACGAGGTGGGCTACCTGGAAGGGGCGGCGCTGGTGGACTACCTGGTCGAGACCTACGGACGGGAGGAGTTCCTGGCCTTCTATACCTCGTTCGCGGGCGCGACCTTCGACACGGATGCCGCGGCGCTGGACGCGAAGCTGAGGGAGAGCTTCGATGTGGGATTGGAAGAGGTGGAGCAGGCGCTGCGGGACTGGCTGGCGGCCCATCCTCCCACCGCGGCGCAGGTGCGCGACCTGCAGGACACGGTGGCGTTCTTCGAGACCTGTCGCCGCTACCAGCAGGTCTACGACCCGGCCGCCTACTTCCTCACCGGCTGGCTGCCCGATCCGGTGGAGGGGGAGCGGCTGGGGATCGAGGCCGATTTCATGCGCGGCCCGCGCGCGCTGGAGAACATCGCGCTGGAGACGATGCTCATCGCCGCCCGACGGGCGCTGGACGCGGGGGCGTTCGCCCGCGCCGAGGCGCTGCTGGATGAGGTGAACGGGGTGCTGGAGACGGGTCGCTTCGCCGCGCCGCTGGCCCGCGCCTACCTGGAGATCGTCCAGGCGACAGCGTCCGCCGGCTACGAGGCCCAGCGGGTCGAGCTGGCCGGCGACAGCGCCCGCGTCTGGGCCGTCGCCGAATGGCCCACCCTGGTCGAGCTGACCTTCCGGCGCGGCGCGGACGGATGGAGGGGGCAGTAGGACGGGCCGCCGGCCCGTCCGCCTGGGGGG
>DAOTYW010000010.1:0-1519 GCA_034434755.1 Anaerolineae bacterium
GTGGACGTGAACGTGCTGCAGTACCAGATCCCCGGCGGGATGCTCTCCAATCTAGTATCACAACTGCGCGGACAGGGGGCGGAGGACAGGTACGACCAGGTGCTGGCGGAGGTGCCGCGCGTGCGCGCCGAGCTGGGCTACCCGCCGCTGGTCACCCCCTCCAGCCAGATCGTCGGCACACAGGCGACGCTGAACGTAGTGCTGGGCGAGCGCTACAAGATCATCCCGGAGGAAGTGCGTCAGTACGTGCGCGGTTACTACGGCCGCCCGCCGGCGCCGATTGACCCGCAGGTGCGCAAGCTGGCCATCGGCGACGAGACACCAATTGACTGCCGTCCCGCCGACCTGCTGCCGCCAGGGATGGAGAAAGCCCGCGCCGAAATCGGCGACCTGGCGCGGAACGAGGAGGACATCATTTCCTACGCCCTCTTCCCCCAGGTGGCCCGCCCGTTCCTGGAGCGACGGGCGCGCGGCGGTGATGGCAAGGCACCGGTCGTGGCCGCGATCGCCGGACTGTTGCTCAAGCGGATGGAGGAACAGGCGCAGGCAGCGAAGGCCGCCGGGCCCGCCGGCCCGCCGGTCTCGCCGTGGAAGATCGCCTGGCGGCCCGGCGCGGGCCGCTGGAGCGGCCTGATTGATGGCGCGGGAGGGATGCGGTGAAACAGGAATTCAACCTCATTCTGGACGGAGTCGAGTACCCCGTCATCGCCGAGGGGAACACGATCACGGTCAACGGCCGTCCATTCACCGTCGAGGTGACGCCCGACGGCGCGGTGCTGGTGGACGGCATCGCCCTCGAGGTCAGGCTGGACGGCGAAACGGCAACGGTCGGTACGGAATCCTACGCCGTGCGGGTCAGCGGACTGACCCTGGCTGCCGCTGCGCCGGCGGCTCCCCCACTCGTTGCGCCCGCCGCTGTCCAGGCCGGCGCCGGCGCGGTGCTGGCCATCATGCCCGGCAAGATCGTCCGCGTCCTGGTCGAGCCCGGTCAGGAGGTCAAGGAGGGCGATCCGGTCTGCGTGCTCGAAGCGATGAAGATGGAAAACGAGCTGCACGCTCGGCAGTCGGGCGTGATCAAGGCCGTCCACGTCAAGCCGGGCGCTGACGTCGAGAAAAACCAGGTGCTGGTCGAGATCGAGTAGTTATTCCCGCCAGGAGAGACCCATTCCCCCATCCACCTCCCGCAGGTCCACAACCCGCGGGAGGCGCTTCTTGCTTGACAACAGATTCAAGATGGGCTATCATCGTATCAGCCATCTCCCCCTGGAACCACCCGCTCCGATAACCGGGAAACGCACAAGCCTACCCTCCCGCAGGTTCGGAAGCGACCGGGCAACGAATCGGAGTGGCCATGGAAGTGCGATTTGGGCTGCAAATTGCGCCCAAACCTGCGGGAGGGTGAGCAATTACACGCATACTTTGTCAGCCAGAAAGGAGGTCTGAAATGCCCGCATATGATTTCCAACTGCTGCTGAAGCACATCCTCCATCAGGGCGTAGCCTGGGCACCCGATCAGCAG
>DAOTYW010000011.1:0-21246 GCA_034434755.1 Anaerolineae bacterium
CATCGCCCGCCCGCCGACGCCTCAGGAGGCGCAGGACATGCTCTTTGGCTGGCTGGTCGAGGCGGGCGTGACCTCTAACTCAGTGCTGTACGTCAAGGACGGGGCCACGGTGGGCATCGGCGCGGGCGAACAGGACCGCGTCGGCGTGGCGCAGATTGCCCGCGATAAGGCCTATCGCAACATGGCCCACCGCCTGGCCTACCAGTGGCAAGGGGTCAGCTATGACGAGCTGGACGAGGCAACCCGCGCCGAGGTGGACGCGGAAGTGAGGGCGGCCAACGGGGGACTGAAAGGGGCCGTGATGGTATCGGATGCTTTCTTCCCTTTCCGCGACGGAGTGGAGGTGGGATTGAGGGAAGGCGTCAGCGCCGTGATCCAGCCCGGCGGCGCGTTGCGCGATCACGAGATCATCCAGGCCTGCAACGAATACGGGGCGACGATGGCCTTCACCGGCCAGCGCAGCTTCAAGCACTGAAGCGGCGGGTTTGGGCATTTGGGACTTGTGCGGTATAATCTTTCTTGTGACGTTCGAGCTGCGCCGCGATGGCCTGATCCGATTGTGCGCCTTCCCAACCCGCGCCCTGGGCTGGGCCGTGCCGCTCTGGGCGACGCTCTGTGGGGCGATTGCCTCGGACGGGTTTTCCCTCACCCTGACCGACGGGGTCCGGCTGTTGCTCACGTTCCTGCTGCTCGAGGCCGGTTGGGGGACGCTGTGGGCAGCTCTAGCGACGACCGACTGGGCGGCTGCGCTGCGCCGCTGGCCGGATCGGCCGGCCGGCCGAACGAGGTTCCTGCCCTACACGCAGCCGGCCTCCCCTGCCGGCCGGCTGGCCCGCTGGCTGGCCCAGTTGCGCTTCTGGTGGGCGTCCGCCGATGGGTCGTTCCGCCGGGCGCTGGCGGCGGTCATCGCCAGCCTGTGCTGCTCGCTGCTGCTGGCTGCCGTGCTGGGGCTGAGCCTGTTCTTGCTGACGGCGCTGGCCATGTCGCTGATGGAATTGGCGCTGGTGCTCGACCGGGGTCGGGGGCAGGTGGGCGCCGGCTGGGATGCTGTGCTCCGCCTGGGGTTGCCCTGGCTGGCCGGCCACCTGGCTTTCGCCGCTCCGGCGCTGCCGACGGTGGCCCTGGCAACGACATTCTCGCTAGCGGTGGCCGGGATCGACCGCTCCGATCGGAGTGGCGGGCGGGCGCTGTGGACCGGCGGTCAGGGAATCGCTGCTCTGTTCCTCGTCCTGCTGCAGCGTCCGCTGGCTGTCCCTTTCCTGACCCTCTTGCTCCTCCCGCAACTGCTGCTGGCCGGGTGGGACAAGGAGGGGCGGTGGCCGGCACATGCCTGGCCGTGGCTGGCGGCGGCCATGCTCCTGGCGGCGTGGGCGCTGTGAGATGACCTGGACGCTGGGGATCGCCGGTCTGCTCCTGCTGGCGGCGCTGGCCTACTGGCAGTTGATCATCGCCGAGGGCGCCTACCTGGGCCGCCGGGTGGTCACGTGGCTCTACGACGTCTCGGCGACCGCCTACGAGCGGATCAAACAGTTCGACACCGACACCGAGCAGTGGTTCCTGGGGCTGCCGCTGGCCCAGGCGTTGGATCACATCCCCGCCCCCCTGGTCCTGGACGTGGGGACGGGGACGGGCCGGTTGCCGCGCGCCCTGCTTTTCCAGCCGCGCTTCGCCGGCCAGGTCGTGGGGCTCGACCTCTCGCGGCGGATGCTGGAGCAGGCGGTCCGGCTCACCGCGGCCTATGCCGGACGGGTCACCTGGATCTGGCAGGACGCTCAGGTGCTGCCGTTCGGGGACGGGGTGTTCGATGCGGTGACCTGTCTGGAGGCGTTGGAGTTCACGCCATCGCCGCGCGGGGTGCTGGGCGAGCTGGTGCGCGTGCTGCGGCCGGGGGGAGTGCTCGTGGTCAGCAACCGCATTGGCAGCGACGCGCCCCTCCTGCCCGGGCGCGCCTTCCGAGGCCCGACGTTCGAGGCGCTGCTGCGCGACCTGGCGCTGGAGAGCGTGTACACGCAGGCCTGGCAGATGGACTACGACCTGGTCTGGGCGGTCAAGGCCGGCCCGCCGCGCGGCGGCGGTGCGCGCCCCCTGGCCGACCTGCTGTGCTGTCCGGCTTGCGGTCACGGGCCGCTGGTCCAGGGGACCACCGGCTATGGCTGTGTCGCATGTGGCTGCCTCTACCCGGTCACTGCCGATGGGGTCATCGAGATGGCCCGCCCCCGGCCGCTCATACGGAGCGACTGATGCTTCGCTTTCCAACAGCTTCGATGCCTGGGGGCCGGCCCAAGCGAGGGAAATCCAACGCGGAGGTGTCATGATGAGCAAAAAACGGCGCCATCTACAGCCAGCCCTGCCTCCCCGCGGGCCGCGCCTGGAGGAGGTCCTGGCGCGGGCCAACGCGTTGCATGAGAGCGGCGATCTGGAGGGCGCGCTGGCGGTGCTGGATGAGGCGCCAATCCACCTACAGCACCGCCTGGAAGTGCTGCTCTTCCGCGCTATGCTCTATGGCCTGCTGAATGACCCGGCGGCCGCGCTGTCCGTGCTGGAAGACGCGGTACAGGCCTATCCCGACGAACCGCACGTGGCTTTCTTGCTGGCCGACCTGTATTACCAAATGAACGAACTGGGCCATGCCGCCCGCATGATCCACAAGGCGATGCGTCACCCGGATCGGCTGAAGCCCGATGAGACGCGGAGCCAGGCCCGGCAGCTTTTGGAGGCCGTCGAGAGGGAGGTCGCCGATGCCTCGGCTACCCTCGGCGTCCCGGCAGAGACCGTCGTCCGGGCGTTCTATGTCCACGAGCAGGGCCTGCGTCTGAACCGACAGGGCCGCTATCGGGAGGCCATCCCCCTGTTCCGCCAGTTTGCCGAGATGATCCCAACGGCGCCGATCGGGCGGATCAACGAGGCGCTGTGCCATTTCTTCAATGGCGACGTCGAGCGGGCGATTCGGATGGACGAGGAGACGCTGGCAGAGTACGGTGATCATCCCCAGACCCTGGCCCATCTCGTCCGTTTCCACATGGCCCTTGACGAGCGCGAGCGGGCACAGGAATACGCGGTGCGTCTCAAGCAACTTCCCCTCGATGACGACCCACCACTGCTCTTGAGCCGGATCGAAGCGTTGGGTGTCATGGAGGATGACGAGGCGCTCTTCGCGATCTACCGACACTACCAGAAACGGTTGGACGAGCTGGATTGGCAGGCGTACCTGATCCTGGGCTCTGCGGCGGCCAACCTGGGCAAGCCCGGCATTGCCCGCCATCTCTGGCAACGAGCGCTCACCGAGGGGGTGCCGCCCGAGATCGTTTGGCCCCTGCTGGATGCGCTGCGCGAGAAGGCGCCCGGCCCCGTCCTGGCCTCCCGCTATCCGACGGTCTACGTTGCCGGCCTCGTCCCATTCCATGCCCTGGAAGAACTCTTTGACTTCATGGAAGCAATGAGCGATGTGGATGTGGGTGAGCGGGAAGAGTTTTGGCGCTTCGACCAGTTCGTCGCCCGCACGCCGAATATCGTCCGCGTGGCCAGCAAGGTGCTGTGGGAGGATAACCCGGAGGCCGGCGTCCATTTGTTGGGCATGATCGGCAACGCGGACGCCGTCGCCGAACTGGAGCGTTTCGCCTTCGGCCAGGCGGGACCGCTGCACCTGCGCGCCCTGGCCGCGGAGACTCTGAACCGCCTGGGCAGGTTGGACCTGTCGCAGCCGGTGACGCTGTGGGACGAGAAAGCTCAGGAATGGCGTGTGGTATATCTGGAGCGGTGGACAGTCGTCTCCGACGACGAGATCCCCTCTCCCGTGTACCGGCCGGACGTCAAGGCGCATATAGACGCCGGCGCAGCAGCCCTGGCGGAGGGACGGTTGGAAGATGCCGAACGGGAACTGCGGGCGGCCCTGGCCCGTGACCCTCGCGCCACGATCGCCCATCACAATTTGGCGGTCGTGCTGATGCGTAGCGGGAATGCCGAAGCGGCTCTGGCGCAACTGCATAAGGCGCTGGAGATTGACCCCCACTACATTTTTGCCCGCTGCACGCTGGCCAACTACTACATTTCCGAGGGGGATGTCACCACCGCGCTGGAGGTGCTGTCGCCCATCCGCACCCTTCGCCGCATCCGCGTCAGCGATTGGTCGTACTACGAGCGGACGACGGCGTGGTTGGAGGCGACCGAGGGGCGATATGACGAAGCTCGTCAGCGCCTGCTGCGGGTTCTGCAGGTCGCCCCCGACGCCCCGGGTGTGCGGGAGCGGTTGGAGGAGATCGAGGGTCTTGCCTTTGCCCACTCCCCGTTCTGGGAAGAGATGCGCGCCCGCACCCGCCGCCGTCAGGAGGCGAGGCGCCAGCAACCGCTCGCCCGTGACGCTGGATTGGCTGACTGCCTCAGCCGACTGCTCAAAGAGGCCCTCATCGGCACGGCCCGCTGTATGCCCGACCCGCGTCCCTATAACGTGCGCAAGGAAGTGCTGATCCGCGATCTGGTGGGCGTCCTCACCGACCCGTCCAACCTGGATCGGCTGGTCCAGGATCTGCTGAGGGAGGAAGTAGCGGCGTTGAGGGATGTCCTGGAGGCCGGCGGGGTCATGCCGCTGGAGACGTTCGCCGAACGCTACGACGACGATATTGACGAGAGTCCCTATTGGCAGTACCATGAGCCAGAGACCATTCTGGGCTATCTGCGCATGATCGGACTGCTGAGCGTGGGGACGGTGGACGGCCAGCTCAGCGTGTTGATCCCGCGCGAATTGCGTGCCCTCCTGCCGTCCGCCCTGGACAATTGGACGGATCCGGAGGAGGAGTTTGAGGAGGAAGAGGAATGAAGTCAGCAGCGGACTATGCGGCCTCTCGTCGCAAGGAGAACTTGCAGCACCTGGTCGAGTTTCTGCGCATCCCCAGCGTCAGCACCGATCCGCAGCAGCGGAGCGCTATCCGGCAAGCGGCCGAGTGGCTGGTCACTCGCCTGCGCGAGATCGGGATGACGCGGGCGGAAGCAATCCCCACGGTGCGTCACCCCATCGTCTACGGGGAATGGCTCGGCGCCGGGGCGGACGCGCCCACGTTGCTCGTCTACGGCCACTACGATGTGCAGCCGACTGACCCAGACGATGAGTGGAACTCGCCGCCCTTCGAACCGACGGTCCGTGACGGTCATCTCTACGCGCGGGGCGTGTCGGACGACAAGGGCCAGCTCTACACACACCTGGCCGCCGCTGAAGCTTTCTTCCGCGCCGAGGGACAGCCGCCGGTCAACCTCAAGTTCCTCATCGAGGGCGAGGAGGAGATCGGCAGCCCGAACCTGGGCACGTTCGTCCAGCAACATGATGCCCTGCTGACCTGCGATGCGGCGGTGATCTCCGACACGGAGATGCTCAACGAGCGCACGCCGGCGATCGTCTACGGCGTGCGCGGCATGGCCTACATGGAGGTGGAGATCCGCGGGCCGAAGACCGACCTTCACTCCGGTTCCTACGGCGGCGTGGCCCACAATCCCCTGCAGGTCGCTGTGGAGATGCTGGCCGCTCTGCACGACGGACAGGGCCGCGTGGCGATCCCTGGCTTCTACGACCGCGTCCGCCCCCTGACCGAGTCGGAGCGGGCTGAACTGGCGCGCCTGCCCTTTAATGAGGAGCGTTTCCTCCGCGACGAGGTCGGGGCCCCCGCGCTGTGGACGGGCGAAGCTGGCTACTCGGTGTTGGAACGCATCGGCGCCCGTCCTACCCTCGAACTGCACGGCATTCGCGGCGGCTTCACCGGCGAGGGCCAGAAGACGGTCATCCCGGGCCGCGTGGTGGCCAAGGTCAGTATGCGCCTGGTGGCCGACCAGGACGCCTTCGAGATCGCCCGGCTCTTCGAACGGCGCATCCGCGAACTGGCCCCGCCCACGGTCACCGTCGAGGTGCGCCCGCTGAGCCTGGGCAACCCGGCGATCATTCCCCAGGACAGCCCGGCGATGCAGGCGGCGGTGCGGGCCTATCGGCGCGGCTTCGGCGCCGAACCGGTCTTCCTGCGCGCCGGCGGCAGCCTGCCCGTGGTCACGATCCTGAACAAGGCGCTGGGTGTGCCGGTGGTGATGATGGGCTTCGGCCTGCCCGATGATAACCTCCACGCGCCGAACGAGCGGCTGCGGGTGGAGAATTTCTACCGCGGGATCGAGACCGCGGTCCACTTTATGAACGAATTGGCCCAGGAAGCGGTATGGTCAGCGAGGAGGCAGGAGGGAACATGAGTGATAAAGCGCGCAAGATCAAGGTCAGGCAGACTGTGCGGGTCAGCCCAGAGCGGGTCTTCGACGCCCTGACCCAGGCAGTTCGACTGCAGGAATGGTTCTGCCACTGGGCGGCGGTGGATCCTGTCGTCGGCGGGCCGTATGTCTTCCGCTGGCATTCCGGCTACGAGGTGCGCGGCACCTTGATCGAGGTGGAGCGCCCGGAGGAGCTGGAGATGATCTGGCAGGGGCTCGGCGAGCCGGGCCAGACGCTGGTGGAGTGGGAGCTGGAAGAGAAGGACGGCGCTACCGAGGTGACGCTCCAGCACGTCGGCTTCGGCTCCGGCCCCCAGTGGGACCAGGCTCGCGCCGAAGCGGAGAAAGGCTGGACCGAGGCGCTGGAGAACCTGCGCTCGGTGCTGGAGGATGGGGTGGACCTGCGCGATCTGCGTCGCCCGTTCCTGGGGATTTTCTTCGATGGGATGAGCGCCGAACGGGCGGAGAAGGAGGGCATCGCCACGGAGACCGGTGTCTACGTCACCGACACGGTCGAGGGCGGCGCGGCACGCCAGGCGGGCCTCCAGAAAGGGGATGTGATCGTCGCCCTCGGCGGGCGGGAGGTGCGCGACTTCGGCACCCTGACGGCGGCGCTGCAGGCCTGTCACGTGGGCGACACGGTCGAGGTGGAGGTGGTGCGGAAGCAGGAACGGCTGACGATCACGGCCACGCTCCAGCGACGTGAAGCGCCGTCGCTGCCGTCCAGTCCGCTCGATCTGGCGGCGACGCTGCGCGAACGCTACGCCGCGCTGAACGCCAGGCTGACCGAGACCACCGCCGGCCTGACCGAAGAGGAGGCTGCGCGGGCCCCGGCGGAGGGCGAGTGGTCGGTCAACCAGACGCTGGCCCACCTCTCGATCAGCGAGCGAGGGCTGCAGGAAACGATCATCAACCTGCTGAGCGGCGTGCGGGTCGAGGGGGATGTCAACCCATCCGTCTGGCCGGAATACTTGGCGGCGATCATAGATGCTGAGGAAACCCTGGCCGGGCTGTTGGGCCGCCTGGCCCGCGACGAGGAACAGACGGCGCTGCTGATCGAGCATCTGGCCGGGCAGTTGCTCACCGAACCGTATCGCTACCGGTTGATCGCCCAGTTGGCGACCGGTTATGAGGCGCATGGGGACGAGCACGCCGCGCAGATTCGCCGGGCAGTGGAGGCGCTGCGGGGACAATGAGGCGGCGACCGGACGTTCCCTCGTGGGGCGGAATGGCGATCCAAACGGCGGTGACGATGAAAGCGCACATCGTCCGGTACGACACCGGGCACGGTTCCCGCTGGGGGCTGCTCGACGGCGGGCAGGTGCGCGAGCTGCGCGGCGACCTGTACGGCCGCTGGGAGGCTGGGCCAGTGGTGGGAGCGCTGAAGACGGTCGCCCTGCTGGCCCCCGCCTTGCCTAGTAAGATCGTCTGTGTGGGACGCAACTACCCGGCCCACGCCGCCGAGTTCGGTAACGAACTCCCCGCCGAACCGCTGCTGTTCTTCAAGCCGCCCAGTTCCATCATCGGCCCGGGCGCAACGATCCTCCTCCCCCCGCAGTCGGAGCGGGTGGAGCACGAGGCGGAACTGGCCGTGGTCATCGGCCGGCACTGCCGGAACGTACGCCCCGAAGCGGCCTGGGCCTGCGTCCTGGGCGTGACCGCCGCGAACGACGTCACCGCCCGCGACTTGCAGCGGCGCGATGGGCAGTGGACGCGGGCTAAGGGCTTCGATACCTTCTGCCCGCTGGGCCCGTCCCTGCTGACCGGCCTGTCCGCGGCCGAGGCTGCCGACCTGTCGCTGGTCTGTCGGGTGAACGGGGAGGTGCGCCAGGCCGGGCGGACGGGGCAGATGGTCTTCTCGCCAGCGGCGCTGATCGCCTACATCTCGGCGGTCATGACTCTGGAGCCAGGCGACGTGCTGCTTACCGGCACCCCCGCCGGCGTCGGCCCGCTCCTGCCCGGCGACGTGGTCGAGGTGGAGGTGGAGGGGGTGGGGGTGTTGAGCAATACGGTCGCGTGAAACGTGAAACGTGAAACGTGAAACGTGAAACGTGAAACGTGAAACGTGTTGTGTGTTCCGTCGCCGTTGGTCTTTGTTCTGAAGTGGCATGCAGCCCTTTCTCTGCCCCCAGTGTTTGCGTGAGTCTGCCTACGACCCGTGGCAGGGGAGTGCGCGGTGCCCCTACTGCGGGTACACACCGCCGGCGGGTGGGCGGGTGCGCCGGCTGACCCGCAAGCGCTGGGATGCCCACCAACCCTTCCTCGACGAACTGCTGTCCCACTGGGACGGCACGCACGTCCCCGAGCCCGCCTTTGTCCTGCGGACGCCGCAGTTGGCCGGCCTGTTCTTCGAGGATTACCAGCGAGCGTTGGGAGAGGACCCCCACCGGTCGGCGGGCCAACAGGGATACGTCCGTGGCTACCGCCCTCGTGAGGGCGAAGTACTCTCGTTCGTCGGCGCGTACATCCTGCTCCGGCGCGGGGAACGCGCGGCGGCCCGGCGGCAGTTGGAGGCGCTCACGGAGCGGGCGCCACGCTTCGTCGAGCCGTGGGTCTGGCTGACGGCAACGACCGACGACCCGGCGCAGCGGCGCGAATTCCTGGACACCGCTGTCGCCCTGGAACCGGCGCACCCCCTGGCGCGGGACGCGCTGGCGATTGCCCTGGGGCGGGTCGCCCCCAGCGTCGGGCGGGCGTCGGGGCCGGCGACGGTGACGGCTCAGTGCGCGCAGTGCGGCGGCGCGCTGCACTACGAGCCCGGCGCCACCGAGGTGATGTGTCCGCACTGTGGCCACCAGCTCTCCTTGCCCCAGGTCAACCTGCTGGATGCGGACGGCGCGCTGGTCAGCGACCTGCAACTGCGCCGGCGCACCCAGGGCCACGTCTGGAGCGAGGCGCAGCGGATCGTCCGCTGCCCGTCCTGCGGCGCCGAACTGACGATGACCGGCCACCTGGCGCGGGTCTGCGCCTTCTGCGCTTCCCCCAACATTCTGGTGGAGGACAGCCGCCGCACCTTCGAACGGCCCGACAGGTTCCTGCCGTTCCAGGTCAATCAGCAACAGGCGAGCGAGGCGGTCGAGCGGGCGCTGCGCTCCGGCCTGCGCGGCGTCGCCGCCTGGCTGACTGGTCAGGAGCAACAGGTGGCCGGCCTGGTGGGCATCTACCTGCCCTTCTGGGCCTTCGATGGCTTCGTCAGTATGCGCACGTGGGCCGAGCCGTCGCCGGGCCAGCCCGCGCCGGCGGAGGAGCGGACGCTGGATGGCGGGATGATGATGTTCGATAACCTGCTCTTTCCCGGCCTGGCGCTGCCGGATCGCGCGCTGCTGCGCCGCGTGCTCCCATTCGAGTTGAGCGCGCTGTCCCCTTACGAACCGCGCCTGCTGGCCGATTGGCCCGCCGCCCTCTACAACGTAGACGTCGAAGTGGCGGCGGAAGAGGCCCACGACGCCCTGCTGCGCCTGGCCAGTCGCGAGGCGGGGCCGGCGACGGCGCCGACGCCCGATCCCTACGCCGCCAACCCGACCCCCGTTCGCGTCGGGCGCTCTTTCCAGGTCAGCGGCGTCACCTACCAGTTGATCCTGCTACCCGTCTGGATCGCCCTGCTGCAGTCCGAGGAGAAGCGCGGCCTGGCGGTGGTGAATGGGCAAACGGGCGAGGTTGCGGTGGGCGCTATGCGCAATGACCGATGAGCTGCTCGCCGGCCATGCCGCGCAGCGCGGAGAACCGGCGCAGGTTGGCGGCCCGGTTGCGCGCCTGCGGACGGGTGGGGGGGCTAGTGTTTTCTGATCTCCACGACAGCTTCGTAGAGGGAGTGGTGATCTTTGGCCTTGCCAACCCGTACGTCGGAGCGGATGATGCTGTTGCCCACCCGGGTCATGCGGGGGACCTCGATGCCGGCCAGCTCTAATCCGACGGATTCCGCGATCTTGCCCAGGTACTGATCGGTTGGCATGAGGATGCCTTGCAGGATGCTGTTGCCGATTACGACGAGGGCCGTACCGCCAGGTCGGAGTGCATATTGAATACCCAACACAAATCTGTAGCAATCGTTGAAATAGGATGCGGCATGGTTTGCCCATCCCGCACCGCCGTAGATGCCTTTCTCAGGGTTCGCTTTTCTCAACGCATCTAGTCGGTCGGCGATGTCTGTGTCTGGCAGAGAGAAGTCCAAATGCACGGGTGTGCCCTCGCGAACGGTCTGCCAGTACTTGCCGAAGTTGGATTCTTCGAGGTGCTTGAGATCTGCCGGACATCGGGCATAACCCAACCAATAGAGCTGAGGACGGGTATTCCTGATGTAGTGATAGTTGTTCAGATAGGGCGGTGATGTGATCAGCAGGTCAATGGATTGCGGAGTGATGTGGTCGGCATAGTGAAAGAAGGAGTCCTGAATCACTCGCGCGGTCGGCATTTGGCCTGCTGGAAGTGCGGATTTGAACCAGGTGATGTCCTCGACCATCTTGCTCAGTTTCGAGAGGACAGTCTCTCCGACCGGGAAGTCCTTGATTTCTCCCTTTCCTGTCGTTACTCGCCGTCCCAAGCTGGGTTCATACGAGTAGTTCGAGTAACTCACCATCGTCGAGGCGAAGGCCAGCCTGAACAAGTCCTGGATCTGGCTTTCCTGGGTCGTAGCAATGAAGTCCCAGACCATGAGCACCTTGTGCAGTACATCGGGGCTGTAGAAAGCCGACCGCGTTCTGAATTCCTTGGGATACGTGCTGTGCGGCGTGTAGCCTGTGGAAACGGCCGCCTGGTAGAACGATCGGAATCTAGCAATTTCCTTGCGCAGAGTGCTCGTGTCCACCTGGTGGGCATTTGCTTTGAGCTGGCTGGCAAGGGCAGCGTAGGGATTGATCTCGAATCCGATGGCGTGATGGCCGTGCAGAACCGCTTCGACGAGGGTGTTGCCCACGCCCGCGAAGGGGTCCAGGACGGTCCCGGGCACTTGCATGTACTTCGCAATCGCATGGGCGACAAATTCCCTGGAGAAGCCGGCGATCCAGGGTGCCCAGTTGTGCACCGGCGCGGCCTTGTTGCTCGAGAACGCGGGGTCGGCAAATGCGGCTTCCCCGTTGGTGGTTTCGATTCCCACCAGCGGTAATTGTCTACCTGTGTGGTAGCCTGCTGCGCTCATTCCTGAAGAGACTCCGTCTGGATCACTTCGCCCAATCGGTACTGAGGCCGCAGTTCTCCCAGAATGCCGTACATCCGCAAGCGTTCATTGTCGTCGCGCAGTAGATGGGCAAGATCGTCGAAGCTGAGCACGACGGCCTGGGAAATGCCGCGTCGCTTGATCACGTAGCGGGCGTGGTTGAGGGTCACGTCATCCAGGACTTGCCCGAAGTTGTTCTGGGCTTCGGTAGAGTTGATGCTTTTGATCGCCATCGCGCACTCCTCCGAGGAGATAGCCAATATAGCTAATCTAGCCCTATTATACAGAACAATCGTTCTTCTGTCAAGCCCGTGACGCGCTTGCAAGGATAGTGATGTTGACCTGTCTTGCATTTCCCCGGCCCGTGTGCCCGGGTGGTCTCCCGCTGGAGTGTTGTCGGACAACGGCCACTGCGGCTGCCGAAGAAGGTCAGCAGATTGAGCAGATGAAGCGGATGAAGCGACGTGGAAATCTGCTGCATCTGCTGAATCCGCTGACAGATGGGTTCTGTCTTGTCTCCTGTGTCGCCGTCAACACTCGATAGGGAGACCATCTGTGCCCGGCGCATCGTCAAAACGAAGCGATTCTCGCTCGCGCGCGTGAGCTCGCCGCTCCGATAGAGTTCTAACGGAAGTTTAATAGAGAAGCGTTGACTTTATTGTCGAAACGTGGTACAATCAGACCGATACGATAGGCACGAGTTCATCGGGGTCTCTTGGAGGGTTGGACCGTGTTTCAAGTCACCACCTACCTGGATAACGGTGCCGCCACACGGCTGGACGAGCGCGTGCTGGAGGCGATGAAGCCGTACTTCTTCGACACCTACGCCGTCGCCACGTCCCAGTTCGGCTACTCCCTCGGCATTGACGCCCGTGACGCGCTGGACACCGCCCGCGCCCGCATAGCTGCCGTCCTGGGCGCCGCGCCCGAAGAGTTCATCTTCACCTCCGGCAGCACCGAGTCCAGCAACCTGGCCCTCAAGGGCGTCGCCCTGGCGCTGGGCGAAAAGAAGGGCCGCCATATCATCACCACCCCCATCGAGGACTTCCCGGTGCTGGGCAGCGCCCGCGCCCTGGAGAAGCAGGGATTCACTGTGACTTACCTGCGCGTGGACGAGACGGGTCGGGTGGACCTGGACCATCTGCGCGATGCCATCACCCCCCAGACGATCCTGGTCTCGATCCAGGCGGCTAACCAGGAGATCGGCACGCTGCAGGACCTGGCGACCATCGCCGCGCTGACCCACGAGAAGGGCGTCCTCCTCCACACCGATGCCACGCACAGCTTCACCCGCGTCCCGCTGGACGTGCGCCAGCTCCCGGTGGACCTGGTCACGGTCTCCGCGCACACGCTGCACGGGCCGAAGGGGGTGGGGGGGCTGTACGTGCGCCAGGGGACGCCGCTGCGCAAGTGGATGGACGGCGGCTTCCAGGAGTTCGACCTGCGGCCCGGCGTGGAGGACATCCCCGCAGCGGTGGGTTTCGCCACGGCGGTGGAGCTGGTCACCCCCGAGGAGACCGCCCGCCTGCAGGCCATGCGCGACCGGCTGATCGCTCGCCTGTTGGAGGTGCCGCACTCGCGGCTCAACGGCCACCCGCTGCACCGGTTGCCGCAGAACGCCAACGTCTCCTTCCGCTTCGTCGAGGGGGAGTCGCTGCTGCTGCACCTGGATATGCGCGGCTTCGCCGTCAGCACCGGCTCGGCCTGTTTCAGCCGCTCGCTGGAGGCCAGTCACGTCATCCTGGGCATCGGCGGCAACCACGAGCGGGCGCACGGCTCGGTCCGCTTTACCTTCGGCCGCTTCAACCAGGACGAGGATGTGGACGCGGTGGCCGAGGCGGTGGCTGAGGTGGTGGCGGAACTGAGGAGGATCAGTCCGTTGGGGAAAGAGTAGGAAGTTTGCAAGTATGCAAGTATGCAAGTATGCAAGTATGCAAGTAGGCAAGTAGGCAAGTAGGCAAGTAGGCAAATAAAGGGAGGAAGAGAGATGTTGAGCAAGAAGATGCAGGATGCGATCAATGGGCAGATCAAGGATGAGTTGTACTCGTCGTACCTGTACCTGGCGATGGCGGCGGATGCGGAGGCGAAGAACCTGCCCGGTTTCGCGCACTGGATGACGGTGCAGAGCCAGGAGGAGCACGGCCACGCGATGAAGTTCTTCCACTACGTCAACGAGCGCGGAGGACGGGTCGAGCTGCAGGCTATCCCGCAGCCAGCGCTGGAGTGGCCGTCGCCCCTGGCGATGTTCCAGCAGGTCCTCGCCCACGAGCGCAGTGTGACGGCGGCGATCCATCACCTCTATGAGTTGGCCCTGCAGGAGAAGGACTACGCGACCCAGGCGATGCTCCAATGGTTCATCAGCGAGCAGGTCGAGGAAGAGGCCAACGCCGCCCGGATCGTGGACCTTTTAGAGAAGATCGGCGACAAGATGCAGGCGCTGATCATGCTGGATCACCAGTTGGGACAGCGCGGTTAGCCAAGGAACTGTCTCAGGCCCGTAGCTGTCCAGGAGGCCGCGATGCCGCTACCATACAGCGAGATCGTCATGGAGCATTTCCGTCACCCGCACAACGTGGGGCGGATCGAGGATGCTGATGCCAGGTCGGTCGAGGGCAGCCCGGCCTGTGGGGACATGGTCGCTGTCTACCTGAAGGTTGACCCCGACAGCCAGCGCATCACCGACATCAAGTTCGAATCCTACGGCTGCGCCTCCAACATCGCTACCGGCTCGATCATCACCGAACTGGCCAAGGGCAAGACGCTGGAGGAGGCGAAGAAGATCACCTGGCAACAGGCCTCCGATGCGCTGGGCGGCCTGCCGCCGATCAAGACCCACTGTTCGGTGCTGGCGGTGGACGGGCTGCGGGCGGCCATCGAGAACTACGAGGAACGCCACGGCCTGGTCAAGGAGCGCGAAGCGACGACTGTCGAGGTCGTCCGCAAACGGCTCAAGCACGTCATGAACCCGGTGGTCGGCCTAGACGTGGTGCGCACGAAGCTGGTCAAGGATATCGAGATCGCCGATGGCCGGGTGCGGGTGGTGCTCGACCTGCCGGAGGATCACCAGTTCGCCCCGGCCATCCGCGAGGACATCGTCGAGAAGCTGTCCTCCCGCTGGGACGTGCGCGAGGTGGTGGTCGAGTTCGCCGGATAGGGGGTGGGCATGAACGAGGTGAGGGTGGATACGCGCCAGGCGAGCTGCCCGGGTGTCGAGATCAAGGTGGACGTCTGCGGGCAGCAGTGCCCGGTGCCGTTGGTGGAGACGCGCAAGGCGCTGCGCAACGCCCGGCCTGGCGATGTGATTGTTGTGACAGGCACCCACGCCGCCTCCCGCCAGGAGATCCCCATGGCCGCCAGGGCGCTGGGCTTGCAGGTGCTGGGCGTCGAGGATAGCGGAGGGGTGTGGACCATCCGCATCCAGCGATGACTGCGCAGGGCGGGCTGCCGGCCCGCCCGGCGATCAGGAGGGCGCGATGACCGAAACGGAGAACTGGTGGAAATGCTCGAACTGCGGCTACACCCTGCAGGCCGCTATGCCCCCCGAGGTGTGCCCCAGTTGTCAGCAGAAGTGCATCTTCATTGACGCTACCTGCTATACCCCGCAATGTGGCGGGCCGGGCAACATGGACCCGCAGATCGGCCAGCGCTGATCGTTACACGAGCTTCTGTGGAACGGGAGGTGAGCATGACTCAGGCAATGGGCAGGGTTCAGGGTGTCCACAACGACCATCAGGTCGTCTTCTACGGTCTCTCGACCTGCATCTGGTGCCGCAAGACGCGCCAGTTCCTGGAGGATGAGGGGTTTTCCTTCGAGTATTTCTACGTGGACCTGCTCGCCGGCGGCGAGCGCGAGGAGGTGTTGGAACGGGTGCGGCGCTGGAACCCGGCAGTGTCGTTCCCCACCGTCGTGGTGGACGGCGTCAAGAGCATCGTTGGCTTTCGCCCGGAGGAAATCGCGGAGGTGTTGCGGGCATGAGCGAGCCGATCATCCCCGACGAACAGGTAGACGCGCTCTACGAGCAGTTGAAGCGCGAGGCCGAGGCGACGGGCTACCATCTGAACCCCGAACGTGGCTTCGCCTGGGAACTGACCAGGAGCCTGCTGATCAACGAGGCGCGCTACGGCTACCGGGCCTGTCCCTGCCGGCTGGCCAGCGGCGACAAGCCGCAGGATCTGGATATCATCTGTCCGTGCGACTACCGCGACGCCGACCTGACGGATTGGGGGGCCTGCTATTGCGCCCTCTACGTTTCCGATGAGGTGCTGAGCGGGCAGCGGAAGTTGCAACCGGTGCCGGAGCGCCGTCCGCCGGCGGGCCAGCGCCCGCAGGAGACCGCGCCCCGCGCCCCGGCGCGCCCCGACGCAGCACCGTCGCTGCCGGTCTGGCGCTGCCGCGTCTGCGGCTACCTCTGCGCCCGCGAGGAGCCGCCGGGGGTCTGCCCGATCTGCAAGGCGAAGAAGGAGCGCTTCGAGCGGTTCTGGTGAGAGACTGTCAACGGATTTCGGGAGCGGATTGAACGGACAAAACGCTCGACGGTTTCCGTTCAATCCGTTCGGAGAATCCGTTGACAGCTTCTCTGCGCCGCGTTTCCGGGCCACGGCAGAGATGGGCAGAATGATCGAACAAGGAATCGGCGACCAGTTCCAGCGCGGGACGAAGTACCGGCGCGGGCGGCTGCCAGGCGGCGGGCTGGACTGGGCGACGAAGCCCGACCCGGAAAAGCATTACCCCGATGCCCCAACCGTCCCCTTGAGCGCGCCGCAGGTCGAGGGTGGGATGCCGCTGTGGGACGCGCTGCGCCGCCGGCGCAGCGAACGCGCCTTCCGACCATCCCCGCTGAGCGAGGCGGAGCTTTCGCAGCTCCTCTGGGCGGCCCAAGGCGTCACCCGGCGCGCACACGGGGTCGCCTTCCGCACCGCGCCCTCCGCCGGCGCCCTCTACCCGATCGAGACCTACGTCGTGGTCAACGACGTCGCCGGGGTCGCGCCCGGCGTCTACCACTACGCCGTCGAGGCGCACGCCCTGGAGCAATTGCGGACCGGTGACGTTCGCCTGGACATCGCCCGCGCCGCCCTCGACCAGGGGATCGCCGCCCGCGCCAATGTTGTCTTCGTCTGGACGGCGGTCTTCGAGCGCTCGAAGTGGAAGTACCACCAGCGGGCCTATCGCTACGTCTACCTGGACGCCGGCCACATCGCCCAGAACGTCGCCCTGGCCGCCGTGGCCCTGGGACTGGGCAGTTGCCAGGTCGCGGCGCTGTACGATGACGAAGCGAACGCGCTGCTGGGGGTGGACGGCGAGGAAGAGAGCGCGGTGTATATGACGGTGGTGGGGCGGCCGGGGTAGGGGACGCGGAGACGCGGAGGACGAGGGGGAGATGGGAAAGTTAGCGGACATGGATACGCCGGTGTTCTGGGCCGAGGGGCATCCGGGGCCGCTGCGCGCCGAGGGCTGGCTGATCCGGCTGGACGGACTGGTCGAACGCCCGCTCACGCTGACCTATGAGCAGATCCTGGCCCTGCCCAGGACTGTTGCCGATGCCCGCCTGACTTCGGTCTCCGGTTGGAGCGTGCGCGGCCGGTGGGGGGGAGTGCGCCTGAGCGACCTGTTCGCCGAAGCGGGGGTCAAACCGCAGGCGACCTATGTACAGTTCACTTCCTATCGCGGCATTTACACGACGGCGTTCCCGCTGGAGGTGGCGCTGCGCGAACGGACGTTGCTGGCGACCGATTTCGACGGCGAACCGCTGGACGCCACCTACGGCGGGCCGGTGCGCGTGTTCTGTCCCTACCTGTGGGGCTACAAATCGGCCAAGAGCGTGGTGGCGATCACCCTGCTGGACCGCCCGGCGCCTGGTTTCTGGGAAGTGCGCGGCTATCCCGACGCCGCTCAGATCAAGGCTGGCTGGACCTTCGACGTCAACTCCGGCCGCCGCCGCCGCATCCCCGGCGGAGAGGTCGTCGAGTTCCTGGACTGACACCGCACAGAACCCACTCCCCTTCTTGGTTTCCCCTTGACAAAGCACCGTATCTGTGATATACTATACCCCAGTATAGTACAGGAGACGGAGAAGACGATGCCGATCTATGAGTACCGTTGCCAGCAGTGTGGCGAGAAGTTCGACAAACTCGTCCGCCCCTCCGCCGACCCGCAGGTGGTGACCTGCCCGCGCTGCGGATCGGCAGAGGTGCGCAAGGCGATCTCCCTGGTCGGGCTGAGCGGCGGCCAGGAGTCGCGGGCCGATTCCTGCGCCCCCGGACGCTCGCTCTGAGGGAGCGCTTCGTAATGGGCCGTGCGCCCATCGAGGACGTGTCAGATGACGACGATTCAGGATCCAGCGGTGAAGGCCGACCTGCTGCGCCGGCTGCGGCGCATCGAAGGGCAGGTGCGCGGAGTCAGCCGCATGATCGAAGAAGGGCGGGACTGCCAGGAGGTGCTCCAGCAGTTGGCCGCGATCCGCTCGGCGACCCACCAGACCAGTCTGCGCCTGATGCGCTCCTACGCTACCCAATGCGTCCGCACCGCCGACGACTCGCCCGATCAGGTGGTGGATGCGCTGATCCAGGCGCTCTCCCGTGTTTCATGATGGGTGCAGGCGCTGTTTGGCGCCCGCGCTCCCGTACACGATCCGATATCTATTCCAGGAGGAACCGAAATGTCTATGCTCGATGACCACATTCGCCAGGAAGTAACGCGCTTTCTGGAAGGATTGGCCGGCCCGGTTCGGCTGGTTCTTTTTACCCGCGAGTCCGATTGCGAGCTGTGCCCGGAAACCCGCCAGCTCGTCGAGGAGGTCGCGGCGCTGTCCGACCAACTGACGGTCGAGAGTTTCGACTTCGTCACCGATGCGCAGAAGGCGGCGGGGATGGGGATTGACAAGGTCCCGGCGCTGGCCATCATCGGCGCCCAGGACTACGGCGTGCGCTTCTATGGCATTCCGTCCGGCTACGAGTTCACCTCCCTGCTGTACACCATCCGTGCCGTGGCGTCGGGCCAGCCGGAGCTGAGCGAGGCCGGCCTGCAGGCGCTGGCTGGGGTGAACCGCCCGGTGCACCTGCAGGTCTTCGTCACCCCGACCTGTCCGTACTGCCCGCAGGCGGTGCTCCTGGCCCACCAGATGGCCATTGCCAGCCCGCTGGTGCGCTCGGACATGGTCGAGGCGAGCGAGTTTCCCGAGCTGGCGATGAAGTACCAGGTGATGGGCGTGCCGCGCACGGTGATCAACGAGACCGTCCACATCGAAGGGGCGGCGCCGGAACCGCTGGTGCTGGAGAAGCTGCGCGAGGCGCTGGCCCAACCTATGGAGGCCTGATGAAGCTCCAGTTCACCCTCACGCCGCCCGCCGAGGAACCGCCGGCCGAGCCTGAAGAGCCACTGCTGTATGACCTGGCGATCATCGGCGCGGGACCTTCCGGGCTGACCGCGGCGATCTACGCTGGTCGCGCCGCTCTGAAGACGCTCGTGCTGGCCGGATCGCTCCCCGGCGGGCAGGTGGCGAACACCGAGACGGTGGAGAACTTCCCCGGCTTTCCCGAAGGCGTCGGGGGGATGGAACTGGCGCAGCGCATACACAAGCAAGCCGAGCGCTTCGGGGCGACGATCGTGCCGGAGGAGGTGACTGCGGTGGACTTCTCTGCCCGTCCCTTTACCCTGCGCACCTACCACGCGGTCTACCGGGCGCACACGGTCATCGTCGCCACCGGCGCGCTGCCGCGGCGGCTCGGCGTGCCCGGCGAAGACCGCCTCTTCGGCCGTGGCGTCTCCACCTGCGCCACCTGCGATGGCTTCTTCTACCGCGGCAAGCGGGTGGTGGTCGTCGGCGGGGGCGACTCCGCCGTGGATGAGGGCATCGTCCTGACCAGGTTCGCCGACGAAGTGACGATCATCCATCGCCGCGACCAACTGCGGGCGACGAAGATCTACCAGCAACGGGCCCTCGCCAACCCCAAGATTCGCTTCGTGCTGGACACGGTGGTCGAGGAGATCCTGGGCGACCAGAAGGTTGCCGGCGTGCGCGTGCGCAACGTCAAGACGGGCGAGACGGCGGTGATCGAGGCCGATGGCGTTTTCGTCTACATCGGCATGGACCCGGCGACGCAGGTCTTCGCCGGGCAGTTGGAGCTAGACCGGTGGGGCTACATCGTTTCCGACGCACGCCAGCACACCAGTGTGCCGGGGGTATTCGTCGCCGGGGACGTGCAGGACCCCTACTATCGCCAGATCGTCGTCGCCGCCGGCACCGGCGCGGTGGCGGCGATGGAGGCGGAGAAGTTCCTGGGGGAGTACCCGCCGACGGAGCGGGTCAAGTCCGGGCTGGACGAGGCCTGCTGCGAAGTGGAGTGAGCGAGGTTGCAATGCCCCAGCACCCGCCGCCGCCCAAGATCCCGCGCGTGGACGAAAACCTCTGCCGGGCCTGTCGCCAGTGCGAGGCCCGCAAGGTCTGTAAGGTCAAAGCCATCGTGGTCCTCGACCCCGGCGAGGTGCCGTTCGTGGACGGCAATCTCTGCTACGGCTGTCTGGTTTGCCTGCCGGCCTGCCCGTTCGGGGCGGTGGGGGTGTAGGGAGAAGGTGGGGCGGTGGAGTATGACGTGATCGTCGCCGGGGCCGGGCCAGCGGGCGCTTCCGCCGCCTACTGGCTGGGCGAGGCCGGTCGGCGAGTGCTGGTGCTAGAAAAGGATCGGCTGCCCCGTTACAAGCCCTGCGGCGGCGGCGTGCCTACGGCGGTCTTGGCGCGCTTCCCGTTCGACTTCTCACCGGTGGTGGAACGGGAGATCGGGCGGGTGCGCTTCCGCTTCCGCGACGGACGCGAGGTGACGGCGGATCTGCCGCCGCGTGCGGTGGTGACGGTGATGCGCGACCGCTTCGACATGCACATCCTTCAGCGCGCCCGCGCCGATGTGCGCGACGGCGACCCACTGGCGGCGCTGCGTCAGGACGAGGGCGGCGTGGAGGTGGCGACCCGCTCGGGAGAGACGTTCCGTGCCCGCTACCTGATCGGCGCGGACGGGGCCAACTCGCGCGTGGCGCGGCTGACCGGCCTGCGGCGCGGCCGCAGCCTGGGCGCCACCATCGCGGTCGAGGCGCCCGCCAGCGACGGGCTGCTGGCCGAATACGCCGACACGGTTCTGTTCGTCTTCGGCGCCCTGCCGCAGGGCTACCTGTGGGTCTTCCCTAAGGCCGATCACCTCTCCGTCGGCGTCGGGTTCTTCCACGGCGGGGGGCGCCAGGCGCGGGAGGCCCTGCGCCGCGAGATGGCCAGCCTGGGCATCGCTGTGGACGGCGCCCGCTGGCACGGCCATCCCCTGCCGATCCTGCTGCACCACGAGCCGCTGCAGCGGGGGCGCGTGCTGCTGGCGGGGGACGCGGCGGGGCTGGTGGACGCGCTGCTGGGCGAGGGCATCCGTCATGCCGTGGACAGCGGCCGGCTGGCCGCCGAGGCCGCGCTGGCCGACGATGTGGGCGGCTACACCCGTCGCCTGCGGCGCGAGATCAGCGGCGACCTGCTGTGGGGCGGGCGCTGGTCGCGCCTGTTCTACGACCACCCGTGGGGCTGTTTCGAGCTGGGCGTGCGCAACCCGCTCTTCCTGGACGAGTTCCTCCGCCTCTTCGCCGGGCGGACAACTTACCGGCGCATGGCCGTCCGCGCTCCCTTCACGCTCCTGTTGGGGCTGGGACGGCTGCGAGGGGCGCAACGTAGGACGTGAAGCGTGAAACGTGAAGCGTGAAACGTGAAGCGTGAAGCGTGAAATGTGGTCTGAGGGTAGGGCATTCGTCACAACTTAGGCCAAGCCGCCGTGGGCTAAACCCCACGGCTCAAAGCGAAAGCCTGCTCCGCAGGCTCACACAGCCCCCGAAGGGG
>DAOTYW010000012.1:0-3287 GCA_034434755.1 Anaerolineae bacterium
CCCCCCAGAACAAAAATCAACCCGTGCAAAGGAGCACCTCTTCGGGGATAATAGGGATGCCCAGGCCCGTATCCCCAAGAAAAAGGAGGTGCTCCGATGTCCATGATACATCCTTTTCCCCACCCTGTCACCTTCGCCTGTGCCCAGGCGGGGTGCGCAGAGTGCACCGACGCCCTGGTGCGCCAGCATCAGGGCCTGGTCCAGGCCGTTCTACGCCGCCAGGTCTGGGACGGCATCCCCTACGAGGAACTCCTGCAGGAAGGACGGATCGCCCTCTGGCAGGCCATCCTCCACTTCGACCCCCAACGCGGGTTCGCCTTTTCCACCTACGCCTGGGTAGCTATCTCCCGCCGACTGTGGCAGGCCACTGCCCGCGCCGCCCGCCCACAAGGTCTCCTGCCACTCCCGGAGCTCCCGGACCCGGCTGAGCAGGCCTGCGCCGCCTGGCTGCGCGAGCAGGTCCAGCTCGCCCTCCACGGCGCCTTGGCCTACCTGCCGCTGCGCCTGCGCCAGGTCCTGGTCGAACATTATGGGCTGCTGGGACAGCCGCCACGCTCCCTGGCCGAGATCGCTCGGCAGTGGCGCCTGACACGAGAACGGGTGCGCCAACTGCGCAACGAGGCCCTGGCCTTGCTGCGGCTGCCGGCCCTCTCGGCCCGCCTGCGCCTGCTATGCGACCAGAACTCCCTGTCTGCCTACCGTCAGGCCGAAGCGCTCCACGCGGCCTGGCTCAAGAGCCGGCGTCGGAGGTGAGCGATGGCCCTCTTCCTCATCCCCGCCCAGGAAGCCCCCGTCCCGGCCCCCCAGCGGGAAGCCCCCTTCGCCCGCCTCGGTTGTCTTTCCCGCCAGGAACTGGCCGCCACGCGGGAAATCCCCGCCGCCGCGCGGCGGCTGCTCGTTCCCCGCTTCGTCGAACTCTTCCAGTGGGCGGCAATCCAGCCGCTTCTCCCCTTCACCCCGGTCATCTCGACGGAAGTCCCGCCCTGGGAGGCGCGCCGCTGCCGTTCCTACTACCGCTGGGTTTTCCCCACCGACATTCGCTCCGATGAAGACCTGGAACGGTTCGATGACCTCGACCTCCTCCTCCGCTTCTTCGACTTCAGCCCCTGGCGACCGGTGCTAGCCCAGCGCTTCCAAAGCCACTTCGGCCCACCCCCCTTCGACCCGGTCAGCCTGGGACTGGCCATCCTGATCGCCCGGCAGCGCGGCTGGGGCTGGGCGCAACTGCGGCGTGAACTGCGCTCCCCGGAGCGCGGCCTGGGCTACTGCCGTCTCCTGGGCCTGGACCCGACCGACCTGCCCAGCGCGTCCACCTTCCGCATGGCCCTGAGCGAAGGCGGCGAGGAACTCTTCCAACAATGCCAGGACAGCCTGGCCCAGGGCCTGATGAACCTGGGCCTCATTCCTACCCACAGCACTTTCCCGGGCGACCCCCCGCAAGCCGGGGTCTCCCTGGCCCTCGACAGCCAACTCGTCCAGGCCCGTTCGCGCATGCGCTGCCCTTACCAGAACGAGCGCTGCTTTCTGCCCCGCCCGGAACGCTCCTGTGCCGCCCGCGAGGCCGGCCACGAAGGCTGTGCCTGCACGACCCCAGCCTGCGCTGCGCACTGCCGCCTGGCTACGCCCCGCGACCCCGAAGCGGCTTTTGTCGTGTATGAAGCGGACCCGCCGCAGCACCCCGCGGCCCCCGCCCAGACCACCCCGCCGGCGCCGCAGGAAAAGGGGCCGGCCCGTGGGGGCAAAGGAAACAAGCGCGCTACCAGGCCGGGCAAGCGCTGCTTTGGCTACAAGGCCAAGACCAGCAATGTCATCGATGACCGCCTGTTTACCTCCTGGCCTCTCTCCGGCCCCTTTGTCCCGGCCAACCGCAACGATCATTTGCAGACCATCCCCGCCCTGCGCGACCTCCACCGGCGCTTCCCCCAGCTGCCCATCGGTGAGGTGCTGGGCGATGCCGGCGAAGGGTTCGATACGGTGTTGCGCTTCGTCCACCACGACCTCCACGCCCTGCGCACCATCCAGCTGCGCCACGCCCCGGAAGACCAGGACCCCCTGGTCTGCCTGCGGCGCGGCTTTGACCAGCGCGGACGGCCCCTCTGTCCGCACGGCTACCGCCTGACTTTCAACGGCCATGACTACCGCGACCACGACAGCTGCTGGGCCTGCCGCCAGCGTTGCCGGCGACACCCCCAACCGGACGTCTTCCCGCGTCCCGCGAACCAGCCAGCTCCGCCTCGGCTCGCCCCGCCGGACTGTCCTTACCAGGACCCCGCCCATCCCCTGGGCTATGTTCGCCACGTCCAGGAGGAACTGCCCGACGGCAGCGTGCGCCTGGCTCGCGATTTCCCGGTGGGCTCCCCTACCTGGAAACTGCGCCTCGGCCGGCAGAGCTATGCCGAGAGCAGCAACGCCAGCCAGGCTCGCCGCGACCTGACCCGTTCCCCCTGGTACGGACGCGCAAACAGCGCCAAAGCCCATATTCTGGGAAACACCCTTTCCCTGGCCAGCAACGTCGTCCGCTTCGTCCGCGAAGCTACCGCCGCAGCATCTGCGGGGAGGTCTCCCGGCATCTGAGTGGGGCGGTCCAGGTTGTCCCTGCGACCGCCCGTAGACTTCGGAGGCCAACTGAAGGACCCTCCCTATCCGTCACCCACCCTGCGCCCGACGGCTAGGCCGGGCATACCCTCAAACCGCCGCCCCACGCCGCTGAACGACGCCAGCCGGTCGTTTTCCCCTGGAACCCGGCCATTTCTCGACGGGGGACTCATCTTGTGCCAGGATACAGGCTGACTTGTTGCGCTGGCAACGGCCCGTCCCATTGGACTTGCTGCGCGAAAACCTCCTGTTGGCAGCGCAACTCGTGAAATGGTCAAAAACAACGCCTCGCATCAGCCTCGGCCCTCGCACTCGTGGCTACTTTCCCGGAAGGACTTGCTGCGCAATCCCGGTCTCCGGGCAGGCGCACCTTTTCAGGGGCGGACAAAGTTCGCCCTTACAGGGACCATGGACTGCCAGGGACGGCGGGCGGCATTCCAGAGCGGCAACTGCCAGCATGTGATATAATGGCTTGGGTCGGAGGCATGCCGAGCACGTTTAGGAGGAACGCGCATGGCTGGTAGCGACCCCGGCAGCGCTCTTGCCGCCTTCCTGCAGCCCTGGCAGGAGGCCCTGGCGGATCCGGCCCGGGCCCAGGAAGCGGTGCTGGAGCGGCTCCTGCAGATCTATGCCCGGACCGAGTATGGGGTGGCGCACGGCGCCGCCCAGGTGGAAACGCTGGCCGACTTTCG
>DAOTYW010000013.1:0-1543 GCA_034434755.1 Anaerolineae bacterium
AGTGCGGAGATTGCGCCCGAACCTGCGGGAGGGTGAGATGAGCAGTTACGCCCCAGAATTGAAATGCACCCCGACAAATCCGAAACTTCCGCCCATGCTCGTTTTCGGTTATAATGGGTGACAGAGGTCACCACGCGCACCCAGGACGCGGAGCATGCAACCGATCGTCGAATGCGTTCCCAACTTCAGCGAGGGCCGGCGGGCGGAGGGGATCGCCCAGATCGTCGCGGCGCTGCGTGCCGTCCCCGCTGCCCAGGTGCTCGACGTCCAGTCCGACGCCGACCACAACCGCAGCGTCGTCACGGTGGTCGGCCCGCCAGAGGCACTGGAGAAGGCCGCCTTCCAGGCTATCGCCCGCGCCGCGCAGCTCATCAACATGGACGAACATCGCGGCGCCCACCCGCGCATCGGCGCGACGGATGTCGTGCCCTTCATCCCAGTGCGCGGGGTGACGATGGACGACTGCGTGGCGCTGGCCCGGCGCCTGGGCCGCCGCGTGGGCGAGGAGCTGGACATCCCAGTCTACCTGTACGAAGCCGCCGCCACGCGGCCCGAACGGGTCAACCTGGCCGACATTCGTCGCGGCGAGTACGAGGGGCTGAAGGCCGCGATCGCCACAGACCCCGACCGCGCGCCCGACTTCGGCCCGCCCCGCCTGGGCAACGCCGGCGCGACGGTCATCGGCGCCCGCCCCTTCCTGATCGCCTTCAACGTCTACCTGAACACCGACGACGTGACGGTCGCCCAGCGGATCGCCCGCGCCCTCCGTCACGCCTCCGGCGGCTTTCGGTACGTCAAGGCGCTGGGACTGCTGGTCGAGGGCCGCGCCCAGGTCTCGATGAACCTGACCGACTTCACCCGCACGCCGATCCATCGCGTCGTCGAGACAATCCGCCGCGAGGCCGCCCGCTACGGCGCGGCGATCACCCACAGCGAGCTGGTGGGGCTGCTCCCGCAGCAGGCGCTGCTGGACGCCGCCGCCTGGTACCTGCAGCTCGATCTCGACCCGCAGCAGGTGCTGGAGAATCGCCTGCAGGCGGAGGAAGCGACCACCCTGGGCAGCTTCCTGGACGCCGTGGCCGACGACAGCCCGGCCCCTGGCGGGGGGTCGGTGGCCGCGCTGGCCGGCGCACTGGCCGGCGCGCTGGCTGCAATGGTCGCCCGGCTGACGCTGCACAAGCCGCCAGACGACGCCACGCGAGCGGCGCTGGAGGAGCTGCTGACACGGGCGGAAGCCCTGCGCCGCCGGCTGACCGCCCGCGTCGCCGAGGACAGCGCGGCCTACAGCCAGGTCGTCGCTGCCTACCGGCTGCCCAGGTCCACCAACGAGGAGAAGGCGGCCCGGCGGGCCGCCGTCCAGCGGGCGCTGACCCACGCCGCCGAAGTGCCACTGGAGACGGCGCGCGAGGCAGTGGCGGCGCTGGAGACAGCGGGCGCAGTGGCCCGCCTGGGCATCGCCGCCGCCCTCACCGACGCCGGCAGCGCCATCCACCTGGCCCGCGCCGCCTTCGAGAGCGCCGCGCTCAACGTCCGCGTCAACGCC
>DAOTYW010000014.1:0-3421 GCA_034434755.1 Anaerolineae bacterium
CTCATCGAGTCACGCCCTGCCGCAGCGTTGCCGTGTGCAGCCCATCGCTGGCGACGATCTCGACGAGCAGATCGAGACGCTCCCACCGCGGGTCCAACGTCACGGTGGGCCCAGTCAGGTCCACGCCGACGGTCTCCCAGCTCGCCCCGCCATCGGCGGAGACGCGCACCAGGTAGTGCAGCACGTCGCCGTCGGGGTCGCCGGCCTGCCAGCGCAGCGTGTCGCCGTCGCGGGCGACACGCCCGGCCCGCAGCGCGGGCGGGCGGCGGCCCGGCTGGAGCAGCCCCAGGGTGGCTCCACCCCGGCTGACGCGGACGGCCTCGACGCCCTCGGCGGGCGGCAGGCGCAGGAAGAAGCCCTCCGCTGGCATCCCCGGCACGGCATCGGCGATGGTGACGGGGGCGAAGGGGTAGGCGGCGACCGCGTTCCCTGCTCCGTCCAGCAGCTCGACGGTATAGTCGCCCGGCTCGGGCCGGTAGGCCGGCGTGTTCAATAGGTAGGCCGGGCGGAAGGTGACACCCTCCGGCGTGAGCACTCCAGAGACCAGGAGCGACCGTTCTCCCACCGGCGTGGGCGGATTGGCCCGCTGCGCCGCGTCGTAGAGCCAGATCGCCTCGTAGGTATAGTCCGAGATCCATTCCGGCGAGCAATAGCTCATGAAGTCATAGTAGCTGGTGTAGGGATAGATGACGAGGCTGTTGACGTCGAAACCGAAGTTGGGGTGGGCGCTGTCGCCGATGAAACCCTTGCCGTCCACGACGTAGGGATAGCCGGGGTCGGGGTTGCCCGCCCCGCAGCCGGGCGCGTGGTAGCGCCCGTGGTTGTGGCCGACCTCATGGGCGTGGGTCTCGCTGGCCCCGGAGTGATTCGCGCCGAAGCCGTCGAAGCCCACGGCGACCTTGTACCCGCCGACCCAGCCCATGCCGGCGATGCAGCCGCCGACGCAGTAGATGTTGTCAATCAGCCCGTAGTAATAGCTGTTGGGCCCCCCTTCGCTGCTCCAGACGGCGGTGACGCTGGAGAGCATATTCGACCAGTCCTGGGAGGTGGGATTTGGCTGGTTATCGGTGCAGGGGCCGGAGTAGGCGATCGAGCTGTGCACCGCCAGCGGGATCGCGGGGACGGGGTAGACGCGGAAGGTGTAGTCGGTCAGGTAATCGTAGGGCGGGGTCGGCGTCGAGGTGCCGCTGCCGCCGCTGGTGCAGGTGTAGGCGATGGGGACGACGGTGACGTGCATGGGGGCGGCGGCCGTGAAGGCGATCGTCTGCGGGCCACGGGCGATGTTGTAGGTCGCGCCGTTACTGGCCGTGAACTGCAGCTCGACGACGCCGCTGCGCCACGATTCCGGCAGGGCGAAGTTGAACGTGTCGTCGAGGTTGGCCCGGTTGACCGTCGCCCGCACCGTGCGCGGGTTGTTCAGCGCCGCCAGGGGTGAACCGGGCAACGGGACACCGTCGCGGCGGCCATACACCCAACCGTTGACCCCGGCATATTCGACGGTCGAGGTCAGGCTCCAACGCACCATGGTCGGGCGTTCAGCGATGAGCACAACCGGGTTGCCCGGCCGTTGCACCGCCTGGGTAACCTCAATCACCGCCGGCGCGCCTGGGCGGGCAATCACCGGCAGGTAGCCAAAGTACCCGTCCAGTTCGCTGTCTGGCGCGTCCAACGGAAGGGACGCTGTTTCCGATTGCACGGCGACGGTGGGCAGCAGGAGCAGGGCCGCCGCCGCCAGGCTCAGGGCCAGTCCGATTCCCAGAACATGTCGCCCAGCCATCGTCTACACTCCTTGACCGGATCGCACAATCCGCACATCCACGGCCCAGGCGCCCTCGCCCGCCGGCGCGACGATCAGCGGGTTGAGGTCCACCTCGGCCACCTCCGGCAGGTCGGCCAGCAGTTGACCGGCGCGGCGCAGCGTCTCCACCACCGCCTCGGCGTCGCCCGGCGGCTGTCCGCGCACGCCGGCCAGCAATCGCCCGGCTGCCGTCTCCGCCAGCATCTCCCGCGCCTCTTCCACGCTCAACGGGGCCAGGCGGAAAGCGACGTCGCGCAGCACCTCGACGGTGATGCCGCCCAGGCCGACCATGACCAGCGGGCCGAACTGCTCGTCCCGCCGCGCACCGACGATCACTTCCAGTCCGCCGGGGGCCATGCGCTGGACGAAGCCGCGCTCCCCCGGCCCGACGACGCGGGCGAAGGCTGCCCGCAGCGCGGCGGCGTTGCCCAACCCCAGCGCTACCCCGCCGCCGTCGGCCTTGTGCACCACCCCTGGCGCGACCCGCTTGAGGGCAACCGGATAACCGAACCGTTCGGCCAGCGTGACGGCCTGGTCGGGCGTGGCGGCCAGGCCGGAGGGGGGCACGCGCAGGCCGTAGGCGGCGGCGACCTCGGCGCCGGCCTGCGGGTCGAGCACGGCCGGCCCGGCGGCGACCGCCGCCTCGATCACCTGCGCGGCTCGTTCACGGCTGACGCCCTCCACCGGCTGGGGGGCGGGGATGGGGTGGGCGCGCACCTGCGCGTAGCGGTGCAGCGTGCCCAGGCCGAGGGCGGCGCGGGAGGGGGTGAGGTAGTGGGGGACGGAATGGGCGTGGAGGGCGCGGGCCGCCGCGCCGATGCCGCCCCCGCCGGAGATGCAGCAGACGACCGGCTTGGGGCTGCGCTCGGCGGTTCGTCCCACCAGCACGGCCACCTCGTGAGGCGGGGTGATCGCCTGGGGGACGAAGACGACCATCACCCCGTCCACCTCCGGCGCCTCCAGCAGCGCCTCCAGCGCTGCCGGATACTGCTCCGGGCGCGGCCCGCCGAGCATGTCCACCGGGTTGCCGACCATCGCTCCCGGCGGGCAGATCTGCCGCAGCCGCGCCTGCGTCTCTGCGCTCAGGTCGGCCAGCGGCAGGCCCTGGCGGTAGAGCGCGTCCGCTCCCACCGCCGCCGGGCCGCCGGCGTTGGTCAGGATGGCGACCCGCGGCCCGCCCGGCGGCTGGCGGTAGGCCAGGGCGATGGCCGCGTCCACCAGCTCCTCCAGGTTCTCGGCGGGGATGGCCCCGGCGCGCCGGCAGGCGGCCAGGAAGGCCTGCTCGGCCCCGGCCAGCGCCCCGGTGTGCGAGGCCACCGCCCGCGTCCCGTTCGGCGTGCGCCCGGCCTTGAGCACCACCAGCGGCTTCTGCGCGGTCAGCCGCGCCGCCGCCTCGACGAAGCGCCGTCCATCGGGCAGGCCCTCGATGTAGGCGGCCACCACCCGCGTGTGCGGGTCCGCCGCCAGCGAGTCCAGCGCATCGGCCATGTCCACGTCGGCCTGGTTGCCCAGGCTGATGACCCGCGAGAAGCCCACGCCGACCGTGCTCGCCCAGTCCAGCGTGCCGCCGCAGACCGCGCCGGAGTGGGAGGCGAAGCCAATCGCCCCCTGGTCGGGCATGGT
>DAOTYW010000015.1:0-19203 GCA_034434755.1 Anaerolineae bacterium
GAGCCAGGCGGACGATCTCGCGGTAGATGGTCTGCAGCCGTTGGGGCAGCGGCTGACCGGACGGCGTGGTCACGGCCCCATAGGCCAGCGCGCACAGGCCCCCAGCAGTCTCCTCGACCACGCCGTATCCCGTCGTCGCCGTACCGGGGTCTACCCCCAACACCCGCATCAGCCTTCTTCCTCGAACTTCACCATCACCTCATCGGAGATGAAGAGGTTCGAGTAGACCTGCTGCACATCATCCAGCTCCTCCAGGGCATTGATGATCCCCATCACCTTGAGCGTCTCCTCCTCGCCCAGCTCGATGGTGGACTTGGGGACCAGCGACAGCTCGACCGTGTCGAACTCGAGGCCCAGGGTTTCCAGCGCCTGTCGGACCTCCTGGAAGGACTCCACCGATGTGAAGACCTCGACCAGGTCATCGGAGACGACGACATCATCGGCGCCGGCCTCGACAGCGGCCTCGAAGATCGCCTCGGCGTCCTTGCCGTTCGGTGAGATGGCCATGTAGCCCTTGCGCTCGAACTGCCAGGAGACCGAGCCGGCCTCAGCCATCGTCCCGCCCTGGCGGGTGAGGACGCGTCGCACGTCGGCGACGGTGCGGTTGCGGTTGTCGGTGGCCACCTGGATCATCAACGCCACGCCGTAGGGGCCGTAGGCCTCGTAGGTGGTCTCGAACAGCTCCTCGCCCTTCAGCTCACCCGTCCCGCGCTTGATCGCCCGCTCGATGTTCTCCTTAGGCATGTTGGCCCCTTTGGCCTTGTCCACTGCCAGGCGCAGGCGGAAGTTGAACTCGGGGTTACCGCCGCCCTCGCGCGCCGCGATGGTGATCTCGCGGGCCAGTTGGGTGAACATGTTGCCCCTCCTGGCGTCCGTGGCGGCCTTCTTGTGCTTGATCGTTGCCCATTTACTATGACCAGACATACGACCCTCCTTAGTCCGTTGTCTATCGCGTATCGCGTATCGCGTATCGCGTATCGGTTGTTGCCTGTTGTTTGAACGTGAAGGCTATTGACTCGATTATACCACCCCTCCAGCCGGTGATGCAAATAGCGGACGAACTCGTCCGCTACTGCAGGATGGCGCCGACGAATTGCGGCTGGCCGCGCAGGAAAGCCTCGATGGGCAGGGCGCTCTTGCCCGCCCGTTGCACCTCCAGGAGCTGCAATAGACCTCCGCCGGTGACGACCGCCGCCCCACCCTGCAGCGGGACGACCCGTCCGACGGGCCCGCTCTCATCCCCCTCCAGCAGCGGCGCGGCGCGCAACACTTTCAGCGGCTGCCCCGCCCAGATCGTGAACGCGCCCGGCCACGGGTTCATCGCCCGCACCCGTCGCTCCAGCTCGACCGCCGACCGCGACCAGTCCAACCGCCCATCCGCCTTCCGCAACGGACGGCAGAATGTGACGCCCGCCTCCGGCTGTGGGCGGGGGATTCGCTCGCCGCCCAAATAGCCCGGCAGCGTCTCCAGCAACAGGTCGGCCCCCAGGCGGGCCAGGCGGGCAGTCAGGGAGCCGGTCGTGTCGTCGGGGCGGATCGGCTCCTCGCACTGCGCGATCAGCGGCCCGGTATCCAGTCCTTCGTCCATGCGCATCAGGCTCACGCCGGTGAGCGTATCGCCAGCCAGGATGGCAGCGGCGATGGGCGCCGCCCCGCGCCAGCGCGGCAGCAGCGACGCATGCACATTGACGCAGCCGCATGCCGGCAGGACGAGCAGCGCCGGCGGCAGAAGCTGTCCGAAAGCGGCGACGACGATCACCTCCGGCGCCCAGGCCGTGAGCTGCGCCAGCGCCTCCGGCGCGCCCACTCGCTCCGGCTGGAGCACCGGCAGCCCCAGCGCCAGCGCGGCGACCTTGACCGCCGGCGGGGTCAGACGTGCCCCCCGCCCGGCCGGACGATCCGGCTGGGTGACCACTCCGACCACCTGTTGGGCGCCGACCAGCGCCTCCAGCGACGGGACGGCAAACTCCGGGCTGCCCATGAAGACGATGCGTGCCACGGAGCGGATTGTAACACAGTTACGCGGAGGTCACAAACGGACCCGCTCTTCGCTCAGGGCGCGAGCCTCCTCCAGCGCAGCGGCGCGGATGGCGATCGGGAAACGCCCGTGCAGCGGACTGACCCGCGCCCCCAGCGTCGTCGAGGCCCACAAGAGCCACGAGAGCGGGCGCATGAAGCTGCTCAGCTCCACCGCCCGCCGCAGTTCGGCCAGCGCCGCGTCGTCCCAACCGCCGAACAGACCGTACAGGAACATGAACAGGGGGAAGCTGATCAGGATGCCGACGAGGAAGATCAACACGCTGGTGACCTGGTCGCCCTGCCAGATGAAGCCGGTGACCCAGCGCAGGATCCCGTAGTGCGCCGCTCCGGCCAGCAGCGGCGCGGCCAGCGAGGACCAGGCGTAGAAGCGCTGCGGGAAACAGAAGCGGTGATTGACGACGTAGGCAACGATGCCCTTGGTCAACAGGCCGATGAAATAGGCGATGATCAGGGCGTTGATCTGGAAACGCTCCATCAACAGCCAGGCCAGGACGATGCGGATGGCCTGCTCGCCGGCGACGAGCGCCGATTTGAGGTACGGCCGGTTGGCCGCTAACTGCACCGTGTCGCCGACCCACGACGGGTACTGGATCGCCCCCCAGACGATCAGCGGTATGGCGTAGGCAGCGGCGCGGACGAACTCCGGCCCCGAAGCGCCGAGGATGAAGCGGTCGGCCACCGCCAGCAACACCGCCCCGATGAAGGCGCTGATGATCCCGCCGTAGCGGTACGCCTGCACCGAGTAGTACTGGCTCAGCAAGCGACGCCCGTGCGAGATCGCCTCCGAGATCGAGGGCATCAGGTTGCTGTAGAGCGTCTGCAGCACCTGGAAGGCAAAGATGAAGTTCTGCGCCAGGCCCCAGTTGCCCCAGATCTCGGCGTAGTTGATCAGCCGCACCTGGGTGATCCAGATCTCGGCCGCCTGGCCCAGCGTCCAGGCCACCGAGGCGAGCATATCGAAGACCCCGAACTGGAAACCGCTGCGGATCACTTCCCAGTCGAAATGGGCCATGAACAACACCCGCGCCGCGTAGCCCAGCCGTCGGTACAGCCACAGGCCGACGCAGAAAGTCAGCGCCTCGGCGGCATAGGCGGCCAGCCCCAGGCCGAGCAGCCCGCCCATCGCCCCGCCGAAGACCGGGTGCGCCCGCCCCCAGGCCACCATCAGGGCAACGATCAACGGCTGGGTCAGGATCGGGAAGATCAGCGCCAGCCCCAGGTCGAGCACCTGAGCATAGTCGAAGCGCTGCAGGCCGGTCAGCGCGTGGCGGAAGACCTGGTAGAATCCGGGGAGCTGGATCAGGGCATGGATGATGACGCTCCAGGCGTAGAGGGCGTAGGCCGAGCGGACGACGACGGTGCTGGACAGGGCAATGACCAGCGCCACCTGCACGGCCCCGGAGAGCGCCTGCCACCAGACGAACAGTTGCACGTACTGGATGCCCTTGCGCGGCTCCTCGACCCGATACTGGGCCAGGTACTTGATCAGCGCTGCGCTGGTGCCCATGTCGAAGAACCACCAGGCAACCTGGAAGAACTGCGTCACCCGTCCCCACAGCCCCAGCGCCTGCGCCGAGGGGAGGATGTAGACCGGCAGGATCAGGTTCTGGTAGACGATCAGCGGGATGAACAGCACCAGTCCCAGCATCAACGCCAGCAGGAAACCGCCCAGTGGACGATGGAAACCGATCTCCTCCCAGTCCGTGCCCACCTCGCGGGTGGCGTACCGCCGCCGGTCGGCGACCAGCGCGTCCAGCGCCTCCGGGTGGGCCAGGCTGTAGCGGCGGACGAGGACGAAGGCGACGACGGCGCCGGTCAACAGGAGCGCCAGCAGGGCGAACATCACCATCCGTTCGCTGGCGTGGGGCAGCGGGGAAGCCGGATAGTCGGCGAAGGGGAGCGGGCTCCGGCCTGCTGCCCGCGTCGTCAGGTCGTACACCAGGTAGTGGAAGTAAGCCCACTCCTGGAACTGGGGATTGGCGTCGTCGAGGAAGGGGGTCAGCACGTAGACGCGCCCCGCGCCGACCTGGCGCACACCCAGGACGAGGCCCTCATCCTCGAAGCCGAGCACCAGCGGGAGCAGGTCGGCGGACGAGCTGAGCAGCGTGAACCGTTCGCGCACCTGCGGCGCGCTCGTCCAGGGGATCTCCGTCGCCACGGGGTCGGCGCTGCCCGGCGCGCCGACGAGGCTGAGTGGGGTGTCCTGGGATGCAAGGCTCAGCGGGACGCCGAGCAGATCGCTCACGGCCTGGGCGGAGAGACGCGGGCCGAGGATCAACAGCAGCCCGGCGCCGTCGCGCACGCGGGCGGCGATCCCCTCCCCATCCGGCGCCTCGCCGTTGAGGACGAAGACATCCGCCTGCGCCGGGTCGGTGACAAACTCGAAGCGCGGATGGGAGCGCAGCGCCGGGTCGGCGGCCAGGGCCAGCGCCTGGCGCACCCCATCCTCCGGCCCGGCGTAGAAGACGCGCACCACGTCCTGCGCCCCTGCGGGGCGAACGCAGACGAGCAGGAACAGAACGGCCAGGAACAGCGAGAGAACTTGCGGAGACATGGTACGTAGCGCGCGGCGAGCGGTGCGTGTTTCACTGCCCATGCGTCCAACCTCCCGCGTCCTGTCCCCCGCTACCTGACCCCATTCTCCCGCACCACCGCCGCATACCAGTGCCCGCTGTCCTTCACCGTCCGCTTCTGGGTCGCGTAATCCACGTAGATCAGCCCGAAGCGCATCGTGTACCCATACGCCCATTCGAAGTTATCCAACAGCGACCAGTGGAAGTAGCCACGCACGGGGGCACCGTCCTGGATGGCGCGGTGCGCCTGGATCAGGTGATCGCGCAGGTAGGTGATGCGGCGCCCGTCGCGCACCCGCCCGTCGAAGTCAAGCCCATCGGGCACCGGGATGCCGTTCTCGGTGATGAAGATATCGGCGGGGCGATAATCGCGCCACACGCGCATCAGCAGCTCGTACATCCCCGCCGGATAGATCTCCCACATCTGCGAGTATTCGCTGCCTGCCGGCTGCACCTGGCCCAGTTCGAGCACCGGCAGGGCCGGGTCATGGCGGATCACAGTGCGGGTGTAGTAGTTGACGCCGACGAAGTCCAGCGACGCAGCGATGCGCTCCAGGTCGCCCGGCTCGACCGGCAGCAGGCTGCCGATCAGCGGTTGCAGGTCCTGCGGGTAGCTCCCCTTCAACAGCGGGTCGAGGAACAGACGGTTGAGCAAGCCATCGAAACGGTCGGCGGCCTGGCGGTCCGCCTCCGCATCGGAGGCCGGATGGACCGGGCTCAGGTTGAGGGTGATGCCCACCCGCAGCGGAAGGTGCGCCGCCGCCCGCAGCGCCTCGACCGCGTAGCCGTGCGAGAGCAACAGGTGATGGGTCGCCCGGAAGGTCGCCAGGGGATCCTGCATCCCAGGGGCGTGTTCGCCGAGGAAGTAGCCGACGAAGGCGGTCACCCACGGCTCGTTGTGCGTGATCCAGGTGCGCACCCGGTCGCCCAACCGCGCAGCGACGACGTGGGCGTAATCGGCGAAGACACGGGCGGTGTCGCGGTTCAGCCAACCGCCCCGCTCCTGCAAAGTCTGCGGCAGGTCCCAGTGATACAGGGTCACGAACGGCTCGATCCCCCGCTCCAGCAGCGCGTCCACCAACCGGTCGTAGAAATCCAGCCCGGCGGGGTTGACCGCGCCACTGCCGTCCGGGATGACCCGCGGCCAGGCGACGGAGAAACGGTAGGCTTTCAGGCCCAGACTGGCCATGAGCGCCACGTCCTCGGCCCAGCGGTGGTAGTGATCGGCGGCCACGTCGCCGCTGGAGCCGTCGCGGATGCGGCCCGGCTGACGGCAGAAAGTGTCCCAGATGGATGGCTTCCGGCCATCCTCGTCCCACGCCCCCTCGATCTGGTAGGCAGACGTGGCCGTGCCCCAGACGAATCCATCCGGGAAGCGCAACAGGGGTTGATCAGACATAGGCGATCCTCCAGACAGTAGACTGCACGACAGGCCTGGCCGTAGTCATGCCGGCGGGTTGGTCACCGCCTTGCCGACCAGATAGCCCGTATGGCTGATGCCCAAGATGGCCAACAGGCTCGCGGACACATCGGGGAACTGGAAGAGGGCGGCGATGGAGCCGGCGCCGGCGATGGCCGCGCCCAGGGCGATGGCGTAGCTGACCACGGCCATGACGGTGAAGAGGAAGTTCTGCACCTTGTTGATGTCCACATAGCCCAGGTTGCTCACCAACTCGCCCATGAACAGGTCGGAGAAGCGGGGAGCGTAGCCCGGATTGCGCACGGCGATCGCGCCCTCGAAGCCGAACTCATCTGCATCCAGCCGCGCACTCTGCACGCTCTGGGCCAGCATCAGTCCATAGGCGTCCTGATCGCCGCGGCTGCTCGATCGCCGGCCTTTATCGGCCTTGATCAGCGGCGAGAGGACAGCAGTGGTGGTGCTGATCCCCATCAGCCCCCACAACACTTCCGGTAGCTGCAGGCCGAGGGGATCGGCGCAGGGTGTCTCCTCTCCTGGAGGCGTCTCGCCCTCGGCCGGCGCCGCGCAGACGTAGGCGGCGGCGTGGGCCGGGTTCGTCGAGTCGCCGACGCGGGCCAGGCCGATGGTCCAGAAGCCGGACAGCACCACCAGCGTCCAGAGGACGATCTGGAAGCGCGACAGGCTGACCATTCTCTGCTCGTTGACGAGGAAGGCCCACCAGCCGCCGTCCGCCCCGACGCTGAGGCTGATCGTCCCCAGGAGGACGAACAGCAACGCCAGGTTGATGATCCAGGCCCACAGCCACCACTGCCGGCCGACGCGGGTGGGCAGGAACAGGGCGACGAGAACCATCGCGGTGATCAGCACCAATGTCAGAACGACATAGAGTGGCCTGTTCTTGTTCATGGTTCCTCCTTTCGGTGAGAGTGTATCATCCCGACGGAGGCTTGTCAAACCATCCCGCGCGATCACTGCCTTTCTGGTAACTGCTCATCCTCCCGCAGGTCCCAAACCTGTGGTAGGGTCGGGGGTAGGTAGATACGTCTGAACTTCCCCATACACCGCCTCGATCTGGTTGGCAATGAGCGACCAATCGTACTTCTCGGCCCAGCAGGCGGCCCGCTGGCCCATGCGCCGCCGCAGCGCCTCGTCGGTCAGCAGGCGAGCGATCTTGGCCGCCAGCGCTATCGGATCGCGCGCCGGGACGCGGTAGCCGGTCCGTCCGTGGCGCACCAGGTAGGCCAGCCCGCCCACGTCGGAGGCGATCACCGGCGTGCCGCAAGCCATCGCCTCCAGAGCGACCATGCCGAAGCTCTCGTAGTCGCTCGGCATCACCACCATCTCGGCTGCGGCGTAGTAATAGGGCAGTGAGTCCTGGTCCTGCGCCCCCAGGAACGTGACCACCTCGCCGATGCCCAGCTCCTCGCGCAGCGCCTGCAGGCGGGCCATCTCGGCATTGTCTTGGGGGCTGGCGGGGTCGCCGCCGATGATCGGCACACACAGCCCACAGATCAGATCGGCGCACTTCCTGGCGATGAGAGCGATTGCCCGCAAGAGCGTGTCAATCCCCTTCAGCGGTTCGATGCGACCGACGAAGAGGATGCTTCGGCAGGACGGGTCGAGCCCGACCTGGGTGCGGGCCTGGGTGGGGGGGATGGGGAAGAAGCGGCTGCGGTCGACGCCCGGCGGGATGACGCGGATGCGCTCCGGCGCGGCTCCGTACCACTCGATCAGTTGCTGCTGTTCGGACGGCGTGGCGGCGATGAGGCGGTCGGCGAAGCCGGCGATCTCCTCCTCGACCTGGATGCGTCGGGGCGGTTCCAGCTCCTCGGGAGAGCGGGCGATGGCGTTCTTCAGCCGGCCCAGGGTGTGGGCCATGTGCAGGATCGGCGCGCCCCAGCGCTCCCGCAGCTCCCGCGCCACCCAGCCGGAGAGCCAATAGTGACTGTGG
Organism: Anaerolineae bacterium; assembly: GCA_034434755.1. Lineage (GTDB taxonomy): Bacteria > Chloroflexota > Anaerolineae > B4-G1 > DUEL01 > DAOTYW01. The sequence continues at coordinate 7,985 of DAOTYW010000015.1, forward strand.
ATCACATCGTAGGCGATACCGTCCGCCTCCGCCTGGGCCAGCACCCCGGCGACGAACTCCGGCAGATGGTCGTAGACCTGGTGCTTGGAGTAGGGCCGTTGTGGGCCGGCGGGGATATGGATCACTCGCCCGCCCCGCCCCAGCGCCTGGCTGATGCGCGGGATGGTCGGGTCCTGCGAGCGGGTGTACACGTCCACCTGGTGGCCGCGGCGGATCAGCTCCCGGCTCAGGTCGCGCACATAGACGTTCATCCCCCCGGTCTCCTTGCCACCGAGGGTGGCCAGCGGGCAGGTATGGACGCTGATCTGGGCGATGCGGAGTCTGGGGATCATCGCCTGCTCCTTGGGTACATATCACCCTCCCGCAGGTTTGGGCGCCATGGGCAGCCCACATCGCCCGTCAGTGGCCACTCCGACTCGTTGCCCGGTCACTTCCGAACCTGCGGGAGCGTGAGCAGTTACGAAGAAACCCGGTCTCTCGGCGAAACCGGGTTTCTGGTCTGGACGTACCTAATCTACCAGCTACCCTCCCGCGGGTTAGAAAGTGACCGTCAAGAGAGCGAGCAGCTCATTGCGGCGCATTTCAATGTGGAGATTGCGCCCGAACCTGCGGGAGGGCAGGCAGTTACGTCTGGACCAGGAGGGGTTATTGACCTTGTTGCTGCTGGAACTTGATCGTAGTGCGACGGCTCTTGCGCAGCTTGGCCGCTCGCTTGCGCTTGCGCATGACCGTCGGCGGCTCGTAGAAACGGCGACGGCGAACCTCGGAAAGGATGCGGTCGTTCTGTACTTTTTTGTTGAAGCGCCGCAGCAGGACATCGAACGGTTCGCCCTCCTCAGATGTCACCCTGGTCACCGATGCTCACCCCCTCCCCGCGCAGGTCAGATTTCAAGCTATTATAACAGCGGTAGGAAAAGTGTCAAGCGGGCTCCCAGACGTGGCGGATCTGCGCGCCGCACGCCTCCATCGCCTGTACCACGGCGTCCCGCTCGACCCCCTCGACGCGGAAGGCGATGATGCGATCCTCCGGGCGCTCGCCGAAGAAGGTGCCCAGCGTGTAGATATTCGCGCCGAGCGCGGCAATACCGTCCACGATACGCGCCAGGCTGCCGACTTGCTCCGGGATCCGCACGGTGACGCGCAAGCTGGGATGGCCGCCGCCCAACCCCTCGACCAGCACACGGAAGATGTCCGTATCACTGATGATCCCGACCAGTTCGCCGTTCTCGACCACCGGCAGGCTGCCGATGCGGTGGTCAATCATCACCCGCGCCGCCTCCTCGATCGGCAGGTCGGGGGAGACTGTGATCGGCTCCCGCTTCATCACCTGATCCACGCTCATCCGCGAGAGCAGGTAATCAATCTCGAAGATGCTGAGCGAGAGGTGGGGGCGCGGCGAAGCATACACCAGGTCCTTTTCCGTGGTGATGCCGACCAGCTTGCCCTCCTCGTCCACCACCGGCAGGTGACGGAAATGGCGGCTGCGAACCAGTTCGAGGGCCTCCTTGACGCTGGTGGACACCTTGACCGTGGTGGGATTCGGAGTCATCCGGTCACGTACCAACATCCTCTTTTCTCCTTTCTCGTAAGTACCTACCCGCCACTCTCCCGCAGGTTAGAAAGCAGCCGGCAAGAGAGCGAGTAACCCATTGCGGCGCACTGTAATGTGGAGATTGGGCCCGAACCTGCGGGAGGGTAGGCAGTTACCCTTTCTCTGTGTTCTCCGTTCCGCGGCAGTATTCCTACCCCGGCGGCCAGTGGAAGCGCCGGCCGCCGAGCAGGTGCATATGCAGGTGAAAGACCGACTGGCCCGTCGAGCGGCCGTTGTTGACCACCAGGCGATAACCTTCGGCAATGCCGACCTCCTCGGCCACGCGGCGGGCGACGGTGAACAGCTTGCCCAGCAACGGCTCATCGCCCGCATCCACCTGGGCCGCGCTGACGATGTGCCGATTGGGAACGATCAGGATGTGCACCGGAGCGCCAGGATGGATGTCATGGAAGGCAGTGACCTCCTCGTCCTGATACAGAATGCGGGCAGGGGCTTCGCCACGGACGATCCGGCAGAAGATGCAGTCCGTCATCTCACGGCTCCGTGACGCGCAGATTGTCGAACTGGACCTCCACCCCGCCCTCGTAGAACGTCCCGGCGTACAGGCCGATGTCGCCGTGGGTGAAGGTCGTGTCACGCACGCGGGCCACCTCGCTGCCGTTGACGATGAAGGTCATCTCGGCGCCCCGGCAGATGACCTCCAGGACATTGCTGGCTTCCCCCTGCCGGATCGCCTCCGCAGGCATCCAGGTCGCTCCCATCAGCTCCATCTGGCCGGCGACGAATTTGTCCACCAGGACATACCCATCGCCGCTGATGGAGAAGCGATAGAAGTTGGCCGGGTCCTGGAGGCGGACCAACACGCCGTACTCGTTATCGTCGGGGCCGGCGATCTGGGTGGTCTCGACCGTGAGGTGGAAATCGCGCAGGTCGCGCCCCGCCGTTGCCCAGGCCAGTTGATTGGGCACAGCGACGAAGACGCGCAGTACACCGGCCTCCACGCTCACCTGGGCTGCGGCATCCGACTCGGCTTGCCAGGTCGAGACGGACGAGAAATCGTCGCTCCAGGGCAGGCCGGCAGCGCCGCCGCCACTGCCACAGCCGGCCAGCAGCGCGGTCAGCGCGAACAGCAGCAGCGCTCGTTTCATGACCTGGCCTCCTCCGGTAGTCTCCTGCTTCATCTGCTCCATCAGCCGACTTTCCTACGGCGCGGCGACGGTGAAGTTATCGAAATGGACGCGGATGGCGCCTGCCGGCCCCGCGCCCACGCCCAGGCCTACGTCCCCCCGCTGAAACGCGTCATCGGTCACGCTGGCCACCTGTTCGTCGTTCACGTACAGCGTGAGCCGTTCCCCCACGCAGACCGCGCGGATGACATTGACCGCCCCGCCAGTCTGGATCGCCGCCGAGGGCAGCATACCGTCGCCGGTCAGCACCTCCGCCTCGCCGTTCTCCACCCGCATGATCGCGTAGTAGCCATCGTCGCTGACCGCGAAGTAGTAGAAATCGTCGGGAGCGCGGAAACGGCAGAGGGCGCCGAAGTGGCCATCGGGCGAACCGGCGACCTGGTGGGCCTCCACTTCGATATCCACGTCCGTGAAGCGCTCGTGCGGGCGCGCCCAGGCGAGCCAATCGGGTTCGTAGACCTCGATGAAATACTCGCCCCGCTGGTAGCCACGGTCAAACGTGCTCTGGCTCTCGCTCCCCCATCCCCCATTCTCGTTGCCGAAGCGATCGCGGAAAAGCAGCGTGCCCTCCTCCGCCCGCCGGCAGCCGGATAGCAGCGCCAGGAGCAGGAAGAGCGCAAGCAGCAGACGGTTAATCCGCATGGCACCTCCTCAGGAGGGGAAGTCACCCCGCGATGATTATAGCATCGGCAGGCTCAAAACGCCAGCACGAAGGCCAGGTCGTTGACATTGGTGCCGGTCGGGCCGGTGATGATCAGGGCGCCGAGGGCAGTCAGGAGCGGATAGGCGTCATTGCGCGCCAGGTGCGCGCCGGGGTCGAGGCCGGCGGCGCGGGCGCGGGCGGCCGTCTCGCCGTTGACGATGGCCCCGGCGGCATCGGTCGGGCCATCCACGCCGTCGGTCGCCAGTGCCACCACCATCACGTCCGGCCAGCCGTCGAGGGCCAGCGCGGCGGCCAGGGCCAGTTCCTGATTGCGCCCGCCCCGTCCCGCCCCGCGCACGGTCACGGTCGTCTCGCCGCCGAGCACCAGGCAGGCCGGGCGCGGCAGCGGCCGGCCGCAGGCCGCCTCCTCCTTCGCCAGCCCGGCCAGCACGCGGCCTACCTCCCGCGCCTCGCCCTCCAGGTAGGTGGTCAGCAGCAGCGCGTGCAGGCCCAGCGCCCGCGCCCGCTCGACCGCCGCCTGCGCCGCCGTCCGGTTGTCGCCGATGACGACGTGCTGCACCCGCTCGAACAGCGGGTCGCCCGGCTTGGGAGTCTCCGGCGCTTCCCCGCGCAGGCCCCGCTCCAGGTGCTCCCGCACGGCAGGCGGGACGGTCGCCAGCAGCCCGCGCCGCTCCAGCACCGCCCAGGCGTCGGCGAAGGTGCTGGGGTCGGGCGCGCAGGGGCCGGAACCGATCGCCTCCAGCGGATTGCCGACCACGTCCGAGAGCACCAGCACCGCCGCCGCCGCCCCGCGCCGGACGATGCGGCGGGCCAGTTGCCCGCCCTTGACCTGGGAGAGGTGCCTGCGGACGGCGTTGACCTCGCCGATGGCTGCCCCGCTGCGCAGCAGCGCGTCGGTGAGCTGACGCAGTTCCTCCAGCGTCACCTCGGCGACCGGCTGTTCCAGCAGCGCCGAGGCTCCGCCGGAGATGAGCACCAGCGCCAGGTCGCCCGCGCCGAGGCTGTCCAGCAGGTCGAGGATGCGGTGCGTCCCCTCCAGCCCGTCCGCGTCCGGCAGGGGGTGGCCGGCGGGATGGAGGTGGATGCGGCGCCCGGCGGGCAGTGGATCGCCGCGGTGCACGTTGACCCAGCCGGCGGCGACACGTTCGCCCAGCAGCGCCTCGACCGCTGTCGCCATCCCCGCGCCGGCCTTCCCCGCGCCGATCACCACCAGCCGACCCACCGTGGACAGGTCATAGGCCCGCCCGGCCACCTGGAGGGCCGCGTCGGGCGTCACCCGCAGGACATGGGCGACCGCCCGCGCCGGGTTGACCGCCCCCAGCGCGGCCCAGACCAGCTCCATCGCCAGTTCCAGACAATCCATCTCAACCGAGCACCACCCCGCAGATAGACACCCACGACGTGCCCTCGTCGTCGGCGGGGCACTGGGCGTAGCCCACCAGTTCGCCGGCGAGCGGCCCCAGCGTCCGCAGCGCCAGGTAGATCGGCGGCAGGCCGCAGACATTGCAGCGGTCGCCCACGCGCCGGATCGCGGCGAAGAACCCCGCCGCGTCGCCGGCACAGGCCCGCTCGATCAGCTCACGGTCGGTCGTCTCCAGGCGGGCGCGGTCGAGCGGTGATTGCGCTGGACCGCCGAACGCCGGGCCGACGTGGGCCAGGTCGGCGGCGGCGACGACGAACACCCGTCGGCCCGCCGTCGCCCGTCGCAGCGTGTCCGTCAGCGCGGCGAAGGTCGGATCGTCCTGCGGATCGCCCGCCGCGCCGACGAAGCCGGCGAACGAACCACAGAGGATCGGCAGCGTCTGGCAGGGCATCTCCTGGCGGACGAAGTGCAGCCAGACGGCGGCCAGTTCCAGCGAGTGCTCGCTGCGATGGTGGATCTCCTCGGCGAAGGCTATCTCCCCCAGCATGCCGGCCAGCTCGTCCACGATCTCCCGCGCCGTGGGCAGCACGCCGAAGGGCGTCGCGTAGTGCTGACGGGTCAGGGTGACGCGGCCCGCGCCGCCGTTGTGATCGGTGCCCAGCAGGATGGCCAGGTCAGCCGCCCGCGCCGCCTCCGCCGCCCGCTTCCAGAGGCGGGCGTAGACCGGCGCCCCTCGCAGGAAGTCAATGTGCGGACTGATGACGCCACGGATGTGCGGGCCGGCCGGCCCCACGTCGGCGGCGGCCAGTTGCTCGCCCAGCCAACCCCGCAGCTCATCCACGTCGGCGGGGTACGACTGGCCGGCGTGGGTCAGCGGACGGAAGGGGGCAGCGTGGTAGTCAGCGCGCGCCCGTTCCAGCGCCCCAGCGAAGCGCTCGTTCTCTAGCAGCAGCGCGTTGTCCAGGGCAGACACCAGCTCCTCGACCGCCTCCGGGCCGACGCGCAGGCCGAAACGCAGCGCCGCCGCCGCCCGCAGCCGGCCGACGTCCCGCGTGCCATCGCACAGCATCAGCAGCGGGACCAACGGCTGGGGAACGACCAGCACCCGGTCGGTCAACCGCAGCGGGTCGGAGACGAGCACAGCCGGGCGGCCCTGGTGGATAATGGGACGCAGATCAACAACGCGCAGTTTGGGACGCGATTCTTCACTCACCCACCTGCCTCCTGACCGGCACCTTCCCTGCCACGGTTCTAACACAGCCAGGCCGAAAAGTCAATTTTTGACTTCTGCCCCACTCTGGGCTATACTGACCACTGATCACTGACCACTGACCACTAACCACTAACCACTGGAGGGGGAAACGATGGACTTCGAGAAACTCGGCGCGTTCTACCTGGGCAAGGAGTACGACCCGGCAGGCGGCAAGCTACTCGATCAACTGGTGATGTACGATGCCCGTGACCTGACCACCCACGCCGTCTGCGTGGGGATGACCGGCAGCGGCAAGACCGGGCTGTGCGTCGTCCTGCTGGAAGAGGCGGCGATTGACCGCGTCCCGGCGATCATCATTGACCCCAAGGGCGACATCACCAACCTGCTGCTGACCTTCCCGGAGCTGCGCGCGGAGGATTTCCGCCCCTGGATCAACGTGGACGATGCCCGCCGCAAGGGGCTGAGCAAGGACGAGTTCGCCGCCAGGCAGGCAGAGACCTGGCGCAAGGGGTTGGCCGATTGGGGGCAGGACGGGGCGCGGATCGACCTGCTGCGTCGCTCGGCGGACTTCGCCATCTACACCCCCGGCAGCGACGCCGGCATCCCCGTCTCCGTGCTCCGCTCCTTCGCCGCCCCGCCCGCCGCCGCCTGGGAAGACGACGCCGAGCTGCTGCGCGAGCGCATCCAGGGCACGGTCAGCGCGCTGTTGGGCCTGATCGGCGTCGAGGCCGACCCCGTGCGCTCCCGCGAGCACATCCTGCTCAGCAATCTGTTCGAACACTTCTGGCGGCAGGGCGCCGACCTGGACCTGGCCGCGCTGATCCAGGCGATCCAGAACCCGCCGATCCGCCAGTTGGGGGTGTTCGACGTGGACACCTTCTTCCCGCAGAAGGACCGCTTCGGGCTGGCGATGAGCCTGAACAACATCATCGCCGCGCCGGGCTTCCAGAGCTGGGTGCAGGGACAGCCACTGGACATCGCCGGCTTCTTCGCCACGCCCGACGGTCGTCCGCGCCATTCGATCTTCTACATCGCCCACCTCAATGACGCCGAGCGTATGTTCTTCGTCACCATGCTGCTCAACCACGTCATCACCTGGATGCGCGCCCAGCCGGGCACGACCAGCCTGCGCGCCCTGCTGTACATGGACGAGATCTTCGGCTTCTTCCCGCCGGTCGCCAACCCGCCGAGCAAACTGCCGATGCTCACCCTCCTCAAACAGGCCCGCGCCTTCGGCCTGGGGGTCGTGCTGACCACCCAGAACCCGGTGGACCTGGACTACAAGGGGCTGGCCAACGCCGGGACGTGGTTCATCGGTCGGTTACAGACGGAGCGGGACAAGCTGCGCGTGCTGGACGGGCTGGAGGGCGCGGCGGCAGCGGCGGGACAAGGGGTGGATCGGGCCGCCCTCGACCGCGCCGTATCTGGGCTGGGCCAGCGTGTCTTCCTGCTCCACAACGTCCACGGCGGCGCGCCGGTGCTCTTCCAGACCCGTTGGGCGATGAGCTACCTGCGCGGCCCGCTGACCCGCACGCAGGTGCGGGATCTGATGGGCGACCGCGGGCCGGACCAGCCGGTCGCTCCGGCGACGGGCGCGGTCGCCCCCGTCGCCCCCGTCGCCGCCGCGGCCCGTCCCGCTCCCGCTGCGGCCCGGCCAGCCAACGTCCCGCCTGCCCTGCCCCCCGACATCGCTCAGGTCTACCTGCCGGTGCGCAAGGGGGTGTCTGCCGTCGCCGCCGAGATCGAGGCCCGCACGGGCGGGCAGGCGGACCTGCAGAGCCGCGCCCTGATCTACGTCCCGGCGCTGCTGGGGATGGGCCGTCTCCTGTTCTTCGACCAGCGGCGCAGCGTCAACCAGTGGCAGGACTTCGCCCTCCTGGCCGCGCCGCCGCGCAGCGCCGGCGCGCCGACCTGGGAGCGCGCCGAAGCGCTGACCATCACGGCACAGGAACTGGGCGACCGGCCCGAACCGGAAGCGACCTTCGACGAGCTGCCCGAGACGATCAACCAGCCGGCCGAGTTCGCCGCGCTGAAGAAATCCCTGTCCGACCACCTCTACCGCACCAGCCGTCTGACGCTGCTGTACAGCGCCGCGCTGAACGCCTACTCCCAGCCCAACGAGAACGAGCGGGACTTCCGCACCCGCCTGCAGCAGACGGCGCGCGAGCAGCGGGATGCGGAGGTGGACAAGATCGAGCAGCAGTACAGCAAGCGATTACAGACCCTGCGCGACCGGTTGCGCCGCGCTCAGGCGACGCTGGCCCAGAAGCAGGCCGAGGCCCAGGCGCGCCAGCGGGAGACGGTCATCTCGGTCGGCGAGTCGGTCGTGGGGATGTTCATGGGCCGGCGTTCGACGCGGGTGGCCTCCACCGCCCTCAGCCGACAGCGTCAGGCACAGATGGCAAAGATGAAGGTGGAGGAGACCGCCGAGACCATCGAGACGCTGAAGCAGGAGCTCAGCGAGCTCGAAGCGGAGATGCGGGAAAAGGTGGAAGCAGTCCGCGCCCGCTGGGGCGACGAGATCGCGCAGTTCGAGACCGTGGCGATTACCCCGCGCCGCACCGACATCATGGTGGACACGTTCGCCCTGGCCTGGGCGCCGTACTGGCAGATCAGCTACCGTGAAGCGGGCGGGGCGAGTCGCAGCGAACTGGCCCCAGCCTATTGACACGGGGGGGGCCGGGAGCCTCCCCGGCCCCCTGCCTACCTGCGCCGGTTGTGCACCCACACCCCGATGACCGGCAACGGGGCAAGCAGCGCCAGCACGGCTCCGACGATCAGCAGCAGCCCGCCGAGGACCGCCAGAGGTGGGAAGACGGCGCCCGCCAGGGCCAGCAGCCCGCCGGGCAGGAGCAGCAGCAGGGCCAGGCCGCCCAGGAGCAGCGCCAGGACGCCGGCCTGGCGCGGCGACGCCCGCCGCGTCCCGCTGATCCGCCCGCTCTGCCCGTTGATCAGCACCGGCCAGGCCTGCTCCCCCTCGCAGTACCAGGTCACGTACGTCGGCAGCAGCATCTGCGTCCACTGCCGCTCGCGGTACTCCGCCTGCAGCGCGAAGTCGCGGATGTGCTCGGCGCCGGCGGCCTGACGGCAGTCCTCTTGCGCTGCGCGGACGAAGCTGGCCTGCGCGTCGGGCCAGGCGGCCTCCGGCTCCCGGTCGGGGATACGCACGGCGCCGCCCTGCACCGCCTCGGGCGTGTAGGCGGCGCGCTGCCCCAGGTCGAAATCGCCCAGCCGCGCCATCAGCGCGCGATGGCCGTCCAGCGCCGGCACGGCCAGGTTCTCGTACCGCCGGTGAATGCGCCCGGCGCGCGGTTCCCAGCGCACCCGCGTCTCGCGCACCTCCTGCGAGCTCCAGCCGCTGCCGTCGCGGTAGGCGTCCTGAGAACTGACCACCTGGTAGTCGAATCCCACATCCGCCCGCCAGGTGCCTTCGACCAGCCCATCCACCAGCCAGAGTGGGAGCAGAACACGGCGCAGGCGCGCGGCGAGCACGCTGCCCTTCAGTTCGGCAGGGCGGAACCACACCCCCCTTGCCCACTCGTCCAGCGCGCCGGCCAGTTGCCGCTCGGAGAGGCGGTACGGGAGCACCTGTTCGGGCGGCTCATCGCGCAGGTAGGCCGGCTGCGGCTCGACCGTCCCCTGCAAGCAGGCAGGACACAAGGGCGGGATCGCCCCGCCCGGCAGCAGATGCGCCGCCCCGCAGCGCAGACAACGCGCCGCCGTCAGCGGCACCCCCCACACCGCCTCCAGGTCCGTCTCCATGTACCGCTTCTCCTCCCCCTCTCCGCGTCCCCGCGTCCCCGCGTCTCCGCGTCCCCGCGTCTCCTCACACCTGCTCCGCCGCCCGCGCCTGGAAAAACACGACCCCCGCGCCGCCCAGCCCGGCGATCAGCACCACGAACCCTGCGCCGATCAACACCACGCCGAACCCGAACACCGACAGCAGCAGTCCCAGCAGGCTGATCAGCAGGCCTGGAGCCAGCAGCGCGGCGATCGCCAGCCAGACCCGCAGCCAGGAGACCGGCTTCTGCCCGGCCACCTTGCCCGTCTGCCCATTGACAATCACCTGGAAGATGCGCTCGGCGAAGCGGTAGGAAACCAGGTAGGCCGGCAGCAGGACATAGCGCCAGCGCTCATCGGCGAAGTCGGCGGTCATCTGGAAGTTGCGCACGTGGACAGACCCGGTGTCGGCGCGGCAGGCCCTCCTGGCCCGTTCGCGGATCTCTTCCTTTGCCGTCTCCCACGCCTGCGGCAGCGACACGTCGCAGGTCTTGGCCTGCCAGCCGGCCAGGAAGGCAGGGGCGTACTCCACCAGCGCGCCCAGGTCGAACGGGCCAATCTTTTCGAGCAGCCGCCGGCTGACCCGCGCCGTGCCGGGCACCAGGTGGTCGCGGACCGGGATGGCTACCCCCCCCGACCGCCATTGCCAGTCAATGACCGTGCGTGTCTTGCGCTCCCCACCCTCGAAGTAGAACTCCGTCCGTTCCGTGCCGACCTCGGCCCGCCACCGGGCGTGGACGTGGGTGTCGAAGGTCCAGAAGGGCAGGTAGATGCCGATCATCTCATGGAGGGCACGGACGCTGCGCAGTTCCGGCGGGTGCATCCAGCCGCGCCCCAGCCAGTCGCGCAACTGGGCTTGACAGCGTTCTGCATCCACGCCGAAGGGGATCAGCGCCGTTGGGCGGAGCGCGTCACCGACGGCGTCGCGGGCCAGGACGCGATGGGAGCCGCAAAACGCGCAGGTGCTGGTCAGCACGTCCGGGGCCACGGCGACCACCGCGCCGCAGGACTCGCAGGCCAGCTCGCGGCGCTGTTCCCCCCACCCATAGCGGGCGTGCTCCATCGCCTCCAGGGTGAACTCGAACTGCTCGGCAGCCCGGCCCACGACCTCGGCGGTCAGTTCCTGCGCGCGCCCGCAGTGGGCGCAGGTCAGTTGCCGCTGCTCCGCGCTGTAGGCCGTGATGCCGCCACAGAATGGGCACTTGAACGACCGCGTCTGCTCCGGCGGTCCGCCCTTGGGCGCCGGCGCGTACAACTCGATCCCGGCCACCCGTGAGGGCAGCGGGACGAAACCCTCCGGCGGCGCCCAGACCTCCTGCCCCTGTCCCTCGTCCATGAGCCCCCCTCATCCATTTGCCCCCTCATCCATTCGCCCCCTCATCCATCCGCCCCCCTCATCCATCCGCCCCCCTCATCACATTAGCCCCCCTCATCCATCCGCCCCCCTCATCCATCTGCCT
>DAOTYW010000016.1:0-5921 GCA_034434755.1 Anaerolineae bacterium
GACGCAGCGCTCCGTCAGTTCACCGATCAGTTCCCCCCGCTGGCCGTCTACCGGCGCGAGAGCACCCTGGAGGACTACCTGGCCGGCGAGACCGACGGCGTCCCCAACCGCCAGGTCGCCCTGGAAGAACTGATCCTCCTCTGGCTGGCGAACAGCAACCCGGCCTTCGCACCCTACCAGGAGCTGTTCGACGACGCGGCGCTGCGCAAGACCGCCTACCCGGCGATGATCTCTGCCCTGCATGACTTCTTCGCCGCCCAGCCGCCCTTCGGCCCGCAGAACCAGAACCTGCTGGACATGCTGCGCAGCCCGGCGGTCGCCGTCCCTCACTCGCTGCCCGGCCAGCTCGAATACATCCGCCAGCACTGGGGCGACCTGCTGGGCAGCTACCTTTACCGCCTGCTGAGCAGCCTCGACCTGATCCGCGAGGAGGAGAAGGCGATCTTCCTGGGGCCGGGCCCCAGTCGGGTGCTCGATTTCGCCGCGCTGGAGCGCGAGGCCGAGCGCTTCAGCCCCGACCGCGACTGGATGCCCAGCCTGGTCCTCCTGGCCAAGAACACCTACGTCTGGCTGCACCAGCTTTCGCGGCAGTATGGCCGCCCGCTGACCCGCCTGGACGACATTCCCGACGAGGAGCTGGACACCCTGGCCCGGCGCGGCTTCAGCGGGCTGTGGCTGATCGGCCTGTGGGAGCGCAGCCGCGCCTCGCAGCGCATCAAACAGATGTGCGGCAACCCCGAAGCGGTCGCTTCCGCCTACTCGCTGTTCGACTACCGCATCGCCGCCGACCTGGGCGGCGAGGAGGCGTTCGCCAACCTGCGCGCCCGCGCCGGGCAGCGCGGCATCCGCCTGGCCAGCGACATGGTCCCTAATCACATGGGCATTGACTCGCCGTGGGTCATCGAGCACCCCGACTGGTTCATCGGCCTCGATGAGAGTCCCTTCCCCGCCTATACCTTCCACGGCCCCGACCTCTCCTGGGATAGCCGGGTGGGCATTTACCTGGAGGACCATTATTACGACCGTTCCGACGCCGCCGTGGTCTTCAAGCGGGTGGACCGCTGGAGCGGCAGCGAGCGCTTCATCTACCACGGCAACGACGGCACGAGCATGCCCTGGAACGACACTGCCCAGCTCGACTACCTCAACCCGCAGGTGCGCGAGGCGGTGATCCAGACCATCCTCCACGTCGCCCGCCGCTTCCCGATCATCCGCTTCGACGCAGCCATGACCCTGGCCAAGAAGCACTACCAGCGGCTGTGGTTCCCCGAACCGGGCACGGGCGGGGCGATCCCCTCCCGCGCCGGACACGGGCTGACCCGCGCCCAGTTCGACGCAGCGATGCCCCAGGAGTTCTGGCGCGAGGTGGTGGACCGCGTCGCTCAGGAAGCGCCCGATACCCTGCTCCTGGCCGAGGCCTTCTGGTTGATGGAGGGCTACTTCGTCCGCACACTGGGGATGCACCGCGTCTACAACAGCGCGTTCATGAACATGCTGCGCGACGAGGAGAACGCCAAGTACCGCAGCGTGATCAAGAACACGCTGGAGTTCGACCCGCAGATCCTCAAGCGCTACGTCAACTTCATGAACAATCCCGATGAGCGCACGGCGGTGGACCAGTTCGGCAAGGGTGACAAGTACTTCGGCATCTGCACGATGATGGCGACAATGCCAGGTCTACCGATGTTCGGCCACGGGCAGATCGAGGGGTACGCCGAGAAGTACGGCATGGAGTACCGCCGCGCTTACTGGGACGAATGGCCCGATCCGGCCCTGGTCGAGCGGCACGAACGGGAGGTCTTCCCCCTGCTCCGCCGCCGCTATCTCTTCGCCGAGGTCGCCAACTTCCTGCTCTACGACCTGTTCACCCCCGAAGGGACGGTGGACGAGAACGTTTTCGCCTACTCTAACCGCGTTGGCGACCCTTCGACAGGCTCGGAGCAGGTCGAGCGGGCGTTGGTGGTCTACCACAACCGCTACGCCCAGACGCGCGGCTGGATCCGCACCTCCGTCGCCTACGCCGTGAAGGCGGGCCGCGAGGACGAACGGACGCTGGTGCAGAAGTCCCTCGGCGAGGGGCTGGCCCTGCGCCGCGACGAGAACGTCTTCACCATCTTCCGCGATCACCTGACCGGGCTGGAGTATATCCGCAACAACCGCGAGCTGTGGGACAGCGGCCTCTATGTTGAGCTGAACGCCTACCGCACCCACGTCTTCCTCGACTTCCGCCAGGTGGAGGACAACGAGTGGCATGGCTACGCCCAACTGGCCGGCTACCTGGACGGGCGCGGCGTGCCGAGCATAGACGAGGCCATGCGCGAGGTCTTCCTGCGTCCGATCCACGGCCCGTTCCGCGCCCTGGTCAACGGCGAGCGCTTCCGCCGCTGGATCGCCGCCCGCCTCCGCCAACCGGACGACGAGCTGCCGGAGACGACGGGCGACGAGGTGGAGGAGGGCATGGCCCGCCTGCTCGCCGAGGCCCGCCGGCTGACCGGCGGGAGTGGGGACGAGGCGACCATCGCCCGCCAGGTGCGCCGGGAGCTGGAGGCGCTGCTGGCGTTGCCCGTCCTGCCGGAGCGCCTCCCCGCGCTGGACGAGGCGGCGGCCGATTTCCTGCGCGCCCAACTGGACGATAGCCCGGCGACCTGGGGCGCGCTGCTGAGCTGGCTCTTTGTCCACGCCCTGGGGAAGGTGATCGGCGAGGCGGGCTTCGCGCAGGCCAGCCGCAGTTGGCTGGACGAGTGGCTGCTGGGGCGGATCGTCGCCGGCGCGCTGCGCGACCTGGGGCTGGACGAGGGCGCGGTGGACTGGGCGGTGGCGACGGTCAAGGCGCTCACCAGCCACCAGCGCTGGTTCGAGATTCCCGCCGGCCCCGATCAGCCGTACCGCGTGCTGGAGTCGTGGCTGCAAGACGAAGAAGTGCAACGGCTGCTGCAGGTCAACCGCTACCAGGACGTGCTATGGTTCAACAAGGAAGCCTTCGAGCAACTGTTGGGGCGGATGACCGTGGTGGCCGTCGTTGCCCTGCGGGCCGAGGGCGCGGCGGCACAGCCGATCAACGCCGTCTATCGCCTCGCCCGGCAGCTCCGACAGGCAGGGGAGGCGGCGGGGTACCGGCTGGACCGGCTGCTGGAGGCCCTCGCGCCGGTTGCCGCCCGGCGTCTGTAGTGGTAGAATGGAAGGCAGGACTGATGAAATGCCCCATCTGTAACCTGGAGAACCTCGCCGGGGCCGGGACCTGCTCCCGCTGCGGCTTCGGCCTCAGCCTGATCCAGATCGTCTGGCCGGACGCGCCGCAGATCGAGGCGCCGCGCGCTGCCGAGAGGCCGTCGGGACCGCCGGCCGTCGAACCGCCTGCCCCTCCGCCGCCGGAGGTACCCGCGTCTGCGCCGGACGACCCCCTGCCGGCCCCTCCGGTTGCCGCGAGCGCCGCGCCGACCGACCAGGTCGCCCAGGCGGCCTGGGAGGCCCAGATGGCCTACGAGCACGTCGTGCGGGGCTTCCAGGCCATCCGCCAGGAGCGGCGCGAACAGACCCGTTGGGAGTTCAAGCAGGCCCGCGACCTGGCGGAGGATTCCCGCCTGCTGCACCTGATCGAGAAGCAGTTGCAGGCGCTGGCAGACGCCGAAGCATAACCGATGTCCAACTGTTCCCTCTGCATCCACGGCCACTTCTACCAGCCGCCCCGCGCCGACCCGTTCAGCGGGCGCATTCCCCGCGAGCCGGACGCGGCCCCCTACGCCAACTGGAACGAGCGCATCACCGCCGAGTGCTACCGTCCGCTGGCCGAGGCCGGTCACTTCGCCCACATCAGCTTCAACCTGGGCGGCACGCTGGCCCGCTGGATGGATGAGAACGACCACCCCACCTACGAACGCATCGTCGCTGGCGAGCGCGCCCACGCCGCTGCCTTTGGCGTCGGCAACGGGCTGGCCCAGCCGGTTCACCATACCATCCTGCCCCTCGCCCATCGCCGCGACAAGATCTGCCAGATCCGCTGGGGCGTGGCCAGTTTCACCCACCGCTTCGGCCACCCGCCGCTGGGGATGTGGCTGCCGGAGATGGCGGTGGACCGGGAGACGCTCGACATCATGGCCGCCGAGGGGCTGCGCTTCACCATCCTCTCCGACGAACAGGTGTATGGCGACCTGCGGGCCGGCGCGGGACCGTACACGGTGCGCCTGTCCGGCGGACGGGAGATCGCCGTCTTTGTCCGCGACCGGCATTTCTCGGACACGCTGTCGTTCCACATGCCCGACCCGGCGGGCGTGGGGGATTGGCTGCGCGAGCAGGTCTCCTGGCGTTGTCAGGGCGACCGGCTGCTGTTGATCGCCACCGATGGGGAGACCTTCGGCCACCACCACCGCCAGGGCGTGGACGTGCTGGGTCGCATCCTGGCCGCCGGCGACGCCCACGGCTACGCGGTGACCACACTGGGGGTGTACCTGCGCCAGCACCCCCCGCAGGCCGAGATCCAGGTGCGGGAGAACTCCGCCTGGAGCTGCGCCCATCGGCTCGACCGCTGGGTCGTCGGCTGCGCCTGCACCCCCGGCGACAGCCGCTGGAAGGGCGCCCTGCGCCGGGCGCTGGACAACCTGGCCTGCGACCTGGACGCGATCTACGTGGACGAGGCGCGGCGGTTGGGCATCGCCCCCTGGTCGCTGCGCGATCGCTACATCGCGGTCATGATGGGAGCGGTGAACGGGCCGGCCTTCCTCACCGGCAACGGCATGGCCCGCCTGACCAGCGACCAGGCCCAGCGGCTGCTATGGCTGCTGGAGGCGCAGTTCTACCGCCAGCGCATGTACGCCAGTTGCACCTTCTTCTTCGAGGACCTCGACCGCCTGGAACCGCGCTACGCCATCGCCAACGGCATCCGCGCCATGGCCCTCACCCTCTACGCCACCCGCGACGACCTGACCGCCGGCTTCCGGCGCGACCTGGCCGTCGCCGTCAGCGGGCGCACCGGCCGCAGCGGGGCGGACATCCTCGACGAGCTGTTACGCGGATGACGAAGCTTCCCTATTCCGACCTCGACCCGTCCCGCTGGCGGGAGTACGACGACATCTACACCGACTCCCTCTGGCTGATCGAGGGCCGCGACCGCAGCGGCGGTCATCAGCTCGACTATCACGGCGGCTTCATTCCCCAGATTGCCACCCAGACCTTCCGCCGCTACACCAAGGAGGACGACATCGTGCTCGACCTGTTCCTGGGTTCGGGCACCAGCGCCATCGAGGCGGCGCGGCTGAACCGGCGGCTGGTCGGCGTCGAACTGAAGGCGGAACTGGTCGAAGCGGTGCGGGCGAAGGTCGCCCCGGAGCTGCTGGACCGGCGCATCGCCATCCTCCAGGGCGACAGCACCCGGCCGGAGACCGCCGGGCGCGTGCGGGCGGCGCTGGCGGCGATGGGCGCCCGGCAAGCGCAGTTGCTCGTCCTCCACCCGCCCTATCAGGACATCATCCGCTTCTCCGACGATCCCGCCGACCTCTCCAACGCGCCCGATCTGGAGACGTTCCTGGAGCGCTTCACCGCCGTCGCTCGCCAGGGCTTCGATCTGCTGGAACCGCGCCGCTTCGCCGTGCTGGTCATCGGCGACAAGTATGCCCGCGGCGAACTGGTCCCGCTGGGCTTCGCCTGCCTGGAGCGCATGCGCGCGGTCGGCTTCCGCCCCAAGGCTATCGTCGTCAAGAACATCAGCGGCAACGAGATCGGCAAGGGCCGCAGCAGCAACCTGTGGCGCTACCGCGCGCTGGCCGGCGGCTACTACATCTTCAAGCATGAGTACGTCATCATCTTTTCAAAACAATGAACAATGACCAATGACCGTAACTGCCTACCGTCCGCGGCGCTGAGCCCTCACCCCACCCCCTACCCCCGCCCCTCTCCCGCCCGGCGGGAGAGGGGCGGGGGCCAGGGGG
>DAOTYW010000017.1:0-4046 GCA_034434755.1 Anaerolineae bacterium
TTCGGCCAAGCCGTCGGCCAATTCACGATCGTCGTCCACAACCAGAACAGGACCCACTCCCTGGCTGGACGCCCAATCAGGCGGGCTGAACAGAGGTGTGCCTGAGGCTCTTCGCCCATCCGAGGTCACCGCAGCTACACCAGCGGCGCGCTCTGCCTCCGAGCGTCGTTTGGCCAATCGCTCGATGATGCTCAGGTAAATGTGTCGCTTCTCATCGTCGATGCGAGTGATCACCGCCTCAACCTGGTCACCGATCCACAGCAGGTCCTGAATCTCCCTGTCGCTGCCTCCAGGTATGGCCCCGTTGGGCAGCAGGCCATCGATCCCCGGTTCCAATTCGACGAACGCGCCGTAGGGTTCCAGGTTGACTACTTCCCCTGAGACAATACTGCCGCTGCGATACTTCCCCGCTCTGACCTTTTCCCACGGATCGCCCAAAGCCCGCTTGAGGCTAAGCTCCCACAGGCCGCCCGGCGGACCAACCTGGAGGGCGACCACTTCCAGTTCGTCACCCACGGCAACCACCTGCTCGTCAGCCCCCAACGAGCGTTTCCAGGACAGCTCGCGCCGACGAATGATGCCACGCTGTCCATTCTCCAGCCGCACAATGACGCCCGAAGAAACCTGCTGGACAACGCGGACCTTGACCTTGTCGCCTTCTCGAATCTGTGCCGGATCAGGTTTTGAGGTCATTTTGGTCCGACTCGCTGTCTGCTTCAGAGCCACAACACCCCACTGAGCAGCCCGTCTGCCCGCTGCGGGTTACCATCCGCACCCGTGCCTTGCGAGCTGCCGACCGTGCGGTGAAATCACACGAATGTCCTACTCTTGCCAGCCGCTTTCTAACCTGCGGGAGGGGGGCAGGTAGGTATCTCGACAACGTTAGATTTCAAATACCCGGTGACCTCGCCAGGGGCTGAAGCCCCCGGCTCAAAGCCGAAGGGCGCCGAAGCGCCCTCGACAGTCCAGCGGGCTTCAGCTCTCAGCCCGGCGCTTGAGCGCCGGGCGGGCCGACGGGCAACGCAGGCACATTCGAATCTAACATTGTCTAGGTAGGCAGCAGAGGAGAGAGAAGCATGACGGAAACCCTTTCGCCAGTACTGGTCGTGCATGGCGGGGCCGGGGACATCGCTCCGGAGACCCAACCGGCGCACGTGGACGGCTGCCGCCAGGCTGCGGAGATCGGCTGGGCAGTGTTGACACACGGCGGCACGGCGCTGGAGGCGGTCGAGGCGGCGGTCTGCGTGATGGAAGACGATCCGACCTTCGACGCCGGGCGCGGTTCCTACCTCAACGCCGCCGGTGAGGTGGAGTTGGACGCGATCATTATGAGCGGGCTTGACCTGAACATGGGCGCGGTAGCGGCCGTCCAGCGGGTGCGCAACCCGGTGACCCTGGCCCGCCTGGTGATGACCGGGGGGCCGCACACCTTCCTGGTCGGCGCCGGCGCTGAGGCCTACGCCCGCGAGCACGGCATGCCCACCTGCCCGCCGTGGCAACTGCTGGTGGGCCGGGAGCTCGACCGCTGGTACACCTTCCACGGCGGACAGGCGCCACCCCCGCCGCCACCGACCAGGAGCAGCGGGACGGTCGGCGCGGTGGCGCTGGACGTGCATGGCAACCTGGCCGCCGCCACCTCCACCGGCGGGACGGTGAACAAATTGCCGGGCCGCGTCGGCGACTCGCCGCTGGTCGGTTCCGGCGCCTATGCCGATAACCGCTCCGCCGCCGCCTCCGCCACCGGTGAGGGCGAGGCGCTGATGAAGATCGTCATCAGCAAGAGCGCCTGCGACCTGGTGGCCCAGGGCCACACGCCGCAGGAGGCTGCCGAGGCGATGATCGCCCGGCTGGCCGAGCGCACCGGCGGCCAGGGTGGGCTGATCCTGCTCGACCCGCGCGGGCGGTTCGGCATCGCCCACAATACGCCGCAGATCGCCTGGGCGGTCGCTGCGCCGGGGCAACCCATCCGCGCCGGCATCCGCTACCCGCTGTAGAGAAGAGGCTGTCAACGGATTTGCGGAGCGGATTGAACGGAAACGGCCCGCCCACCAGATGCTTCATCCGTTCGATCCGCTCCCAGGATCCGTTGACAGCATGCCCGCAGCGGGCTGACTACCCTGCTGTACGGTTCTATGCTATACTGTCGTCAGCATCGAGAAGACGGAGGAGACTGCATGGACTTCGAACTCACCGAAGAACACCGCATGATCCGCAAGATGGTGCGCGATTTCGCCGAGAAAGAGATCGCCCCCCGCGCCGAGGAGATTGACGCCACCGATACCTTCCCGCCGGACCTCTTCCGGCGCATGGGCGAGCTGGGCATCCTCGGCCTGCCGTTCCCAGAGCAGTACGGCGGTTCCGGCGGCGACTACCTGTCCCTGGTCATTGCCCTGGAGGAGGTCGCCCGCGTGTCCGGCTCGATGGCCATCACCCTGGACGCCCACACCTCCCTCTGCTGCGAGCCGATTTACCTGTTCGGCAGCGAGGAACAGAAACAGAAGTACCTCGTCCCACTGGCTCGCGGGGAGAAGATCGGCGCGTTCGGGCTGACCGAACCGCAGGCCGGCTCCGACGCCGGGGCTACCCGCACCCGCGCCGTCCGCGAGGGCCATCAGTGGGTCATCAACGGCCAGAAGATCTACATCACCAACGGTTCCATCGCCGACGTGCTGGTCGTCACCGCCAAGACCGACCCGCAGGCCGGGACGCGGGGCATCTCCGCCTTCATCATCGAGAAGGGCACGCCCGGCTTTCAGCCCGGACGGGATGAGAAGAAGATGGGCCTCAAAGGCTCGGTGACCTCCGAGCTATTCTTCGAGGACTGTCGCATTCCGGCGGAGAACCTGCTGGGCCGGGAGAACGAGGGGTTCAAGCAGTTCCTGACCACGCTGGACGCCGGGCGAGTGGCGATCGCGGCGATGGCCGTGGGCCTGGCCCAGGGGGCCTACGAACGGGCGCTGGCCTACGCCAAGGAGCGCCGCCAGTTCGGCCAGCCGATCGCCGAGTTCCAGGCCATCCAGTGGATGCTGGCCGAGTCGGCCACTGACATCGAGGCGGCGCGGTTGATGGTACAGCGAGCCGCCTGGCTGAAGATGCGGGGAGTGCGCTTCACCAAAGAGGCCTCCATGGCCAAGCTCTTCGCCACCGAAGCCTCGGAACGGGTCTGTCGCAAGGCGATCCAGGTGCACGGTGGCTATGGCTATGTCCGCGAGTACGCGGTCGAGCGGATGTACCGCGATCAACGGTTGTGCTCCATCGGCGAAGGCACTAACGAGATCCAGCGGATCGTGATTGCGCGCCACATCCTGCGCGATTAGTCCCCATTTACAGAAAGGAGCAAAGACATGTCAGAGACACCGTACATAGCGCCAGAGCCGTATCCCCCGTCCGGTGGTTCCAAGACGGCGATGATCCTGGGGATCATCGGCACGGTCATCGGCGCCCTGGGCATCTGCGGCGGCATTCTGATCGCCTGCATCGGCTGGATCGCCGGCATCGCTGCCCTGGCGCTGGGCATCATCGCCCTGGTACGGGCCAAGATGGACGTCAACCCGCAGACGGCCAAGCTGTTGGGCATCGTGGCTATCGTGCTGGGCGCGCTGGTGCTGCTCATTAGCTGCGGCAACTCGGCGATCGGCGCCTACCTAGCCTCGCAAGGCTACGACTGGCAGACGCTGTTGCGCCAGTTCCAATAAAGCCCATCCAGCGTAACTGCCTGCCATCCGTGGCGCAGGTAGCCATGCACCCTCACCCCTCCCCCTCTCCCTTCTCCTCTCCTGCAGAGGAAAGAGGAGAGGGGCAGAGGGGTTAAGAACACTAACCACGCCAGCATCGAGTCTAGCGGAGGGTCGGCCAGTTACCATCCGGGCCATTCGTCACAACTTAGGCCAAGCCGCCGTGGGCTAAACCCCACGGCTCAAAGCGAAAGCCTGCTCCGCAGGATCACACAGCCCCCGAAGGGGGCTTCAGCTATGAGCCCGCCGGTTTAGCGGCGGGCGGAAGCCGCAAAGCGGCGATTTCCGGGGCAAGCCGGGCCTTAAGTTGTG
>DAOTYW010000018.1:0-1576 GCA_034434755.1 Anaerolineae bacterium
TCGCCAGCCGATGTAGGGCGGGCCGCTGGCCCGCCCCGCTGGCCCGTCCCGCTGGCCCGTAGACGGGCGGGCTGGCAGCCCGTCCGACATACGAACATGAAACTGCCCACCCTCTCCACCGACAACCGCTGGCTGACCGTCCTCCTGCTGTTCACCCTCCTGAACGGCTTGCTCTGGTCGCTGTTGATCCCCTTCGACGGCGCGCCGGACGAGGTGCACAAGTACGAGGTCGTCTACTTCATCTGGAGCCAGCACCGACTGCCGGTCTTCGGACCGACTGCCGATCTCTACATCCGCGAAGCGCCAGGCACCCGCGATGGCTACGTCTACGGCGCGTCAGCCACCTACCCGCCGGGGGCCTACATCCTCTCCGCTGCGCTCATGGCGCTCACGCCCTCACGCGACCCGCGGCTCCTGCTGCACGTGGCCCGGCTGGCCTCCGTCCTCTGCACCGTCGGCACGGTCGGCCTGGCCTACCAGATCGTCCGCCGCCTCTTCGGGTCGCCCGCCTACGCGCTCGGCGCGGCGACGCTGGTCGCCCTCATCCCCCAGTTCACCTACACCGGCGCCTACGTCGGCGACGACGCCTACATGATCCTCGGCGCGACCGGCTGTATCTGGGCCGCTGTGCGCGGAACGCAGGAGGGCTGGACGCTGCGCAACCGACTGTGGCTGGCCCTGGCACTGCTCTGGGTGACGCTGGGCAAGCAGAACGGCTGGGTGGCGGCCTTTCCTTTCACCCTGTTCGCCCTCCTTTCGACCTGGCGTGGCGGCTGGCGCAGACGGCTAGAGGCCTGGGCGACGATGTTCCTGCCGCCGCTGCTGACCCTCGCCGCCTGGCTGGCGCGCAACCAATGGCTCTACGGCGACCTCTTTGCCTACGATGTGGGCCTGGCGGCCTGGATGGATTACACCCACCGCATCGGCTGGCTGGACTGGGCACCGCCGGCGCGGTTGGGCCTCACGGTGATGGACCTGTTCCTGGAGACACGCTGGCCGGGGATGGCCTTCGAGAGTTTCTGGGGCAGCTTCTTCTACCTGAATGTGTTGATGGACCCGCGCATCTACCGGGCACTGCTCATCGTCACGATCGGAGGGTTATCTGGTACGCTGGTTGCGCTGATCGCGGCGCGGAGGGTGGCCGTGCCGACGGTCGTGGCGGCGAAGGTGTTGGGTGTGTCGGCGCTGGCGCTGGCGCTGCTCCTGGCCAGCTTCGTGTTGACTAGCTACTACAACGACTTCCAGCCGCAGGGCCGCTATCTCTTCCCGCTGATCGCACCGATCGCCATGTTCCTGACGCTGGGGCCGTACACGCTAAGCCGGATGAGGGGACGGCGCTGGAATGTTCTGTGGGGGATCGGATTGCTCCTGCTGCTGGCACTCAACGGCTTCGCCCTGGCCGTGTACATCTGTGGAACGCCGTATCCGCAGATTCCCCTGCCCGCTTTCTAAAACGTAGGGCGGGCCGCTGGCCCGCCCCCTCGCCAGCCGATGTAGGGCGGGCCGCTGGCCCGCCCCGCTGGCCCGTCCCGCTGGCCCGTAGACGGGCGGGCTGGCAGCCCGTCCGACATACGAA
>DAOTYW010000019.1:0-1992 GCA_034434755.1 Anaerolineae bacterium
TGGTGGTCTGAGCTGGAACACCGAGGCAGGCACGACGCGCTGGGAAACGAGGCCTACTGGCTGGAGCGGCGCCGCTGGGACGGCCCAGGCATGGCAGTCGAGGTCGACCAGCTCCGTGCGTGGATGGACGATTACCGGAAGCGCAGGCTCGCCGCGCGGCTCGCCGATGATGGGGTGCTGTTATGACTGACCACGTTGCGCTCCGGGTGGCGTCGTACTACCTCCAGCTCGCCTATGTGGACTCGGGCTTCGAGCCGCGGCTGATCGCCAGCCGTCGGCGCTCCCCGCAGCTCGACTACGTGCGGCGCAAGCTGGCGGTGGCGCTGCGGGCCGCCGGCCTGAGTCTGCGGCAGATCGGCTGGGCGCTCGGCGGCCGCCATCACACGACGGTGCTGTACCTGCTGCGAAGGAGCCGGCAATGACGTTGCTCACGCCATCCGAGACTGCAGAACTTCTGAGGGTACCGGCGAAAACGCTGGCCAACTGGCGATCAGCCGGGCGCGGCCCGCGGTACGTCAGGCTCGGGCGCCGCGTGGTCTACGACCTGGTGGACATCCAACGATGGATCGAGGAGCAGAAGTATGGGAATCATCAAGCGAGGCCGGCACTGGCACTTCCGCATCTGGATCAACGGCCGGGAGTACACGGGATCAACCGGCTTGGCCGCCACCGCACGAAACAGGACAGCCGCGCTGCGGATCGCCGAGGAGCGACGGCAGGAGATCCTCGAACGGCTGATGCGCGGTCCAGAGCCGGAGACGGTGCCATTCTCTGACGCCGCGGCGCTGTTCCTCGAATGGTGCCGTGAGGTGCATTACCGCGGTCGTCCGGCGACTGCGCGGCGGATCGAGACCAGTTTCGCATCCATGCTGCATTTCTTCGGCGCCAAGCCGGTCTGCGAGATCACCGCCGGCGAGATCGAAGACTTCAAGACCTGGCGGGCCCGGGAGCACCTGGTGCGCGACGTGACAATCCGGCACGACCTGCACGCGCTCAGTATGTTTTTCAAGTACGCGATCAAGCACAGCTGGGCGGCCAGAAATCCGGTCGCGGACGTCGCGAAGCCTTCCGACCGGGACAGCGTGGTGCAGTATGTTGTCTCCGCAGCCGAGGAGGAGGCCTATTTCTCTGCGGCGCGCGGCGCCCTTTACGATGTTGCCAAGCTCATCCTCCTCACGGGCGCGCGCCCGGAAGAGATACTGAGCCTGCGACGCTCCGATATCGATCTTGGCAGGGGCACGCTGCAGATTCGCGGGGGCAAGACACGTGCCGCCAGGAGGACTCTGCACCTGGTGGCCGAAGCGGCCGCCATCCTGGAGCGCCGCATGGCTGAGACGGCGCCTGGCGGGCCGGATGGCTGGTTGTTCCCCAGTGCCCGCCGTCCGGGAGAGCACATCACGAAGCTGAACGCGCAGCATGACGAAGCCTGCCGGCGGGCTGGAGTGTCATTCCGGCTCTACGATCTGCGGCATACCTTCGCGACCAGGCTCGCCGAGTCCGGCTGCGACATCAACACTCTGGCCGCCATCCTGGGCCACTCCGGCCTGCGGATGCTCACCCGTTACGTGCATCCCACCGAGCAGCACCGCGCGGAAGCGATGCGCAGGCTGGAGGAGCGGTATCGACCTTCTCTGAGGAGGGTCAAATGACACGTCCAGAAGCCGATAGTTGTTCCAACAGGATTGCTACGGCGACTGCTACGGTGATTGCTACGGTCACTGCTACGGTACGCTGCAGGAATCAACAGGTTACGGGCGGATTTCCCGGGAAGCTGTGTTGTGGCCGTCACATCGGTCCACGAATGGCAAGCGAATGGAAAATCAACAGGATGGAGAATCATGAGCTGGAGGCGCGGGCGGGATTCGAACCCGCGAATAAAGGTTTTGCAGACCTCTGACTTACCACTTGGCTACCGCGCCGGTTTGCAGCGGATTCATTCACCACTATAGCGCACAGCGGCCGCCTCCGGCGCGCGGGAGGCCCTCACTTGCC
>DAOTYW010000020.1:0-4021 GCA_034434755.1 Anaerolineae bacterium
CGCATCACGTCTCACGTTTCACGTGTCACCTTTCACGTTTCACGTTTCACGTTTCACGTTTCACGTTTCACGTGTCACGTCAGCAGATGCGCGGCAGCAGTTCTCCCAGCGGCATGTCCACCACGCGCCGCCCGCCGATGCCGGTGCGGGCCAGGACCAGGCCGGCGTGCTCCTCCGTTACCTCGCCGATGCGCGCCGCTTCCCGTCCCAGCGGGTGGGCGCGCAGCGCCGCCAACGCCGCCTCCACCTCCTCCGTCGGCACGAACGCGACCAATTTGCCCTCGTTAGCGACGGTCAGCGGATCGAAGCCGAGCATCTCGCAGACGGCCGCCACCGCCGGGCGCACCGGCACCGCCCGCTCTTCGATCTCGATGCCCACGCCGGATGCGGCAGCCAGCTCGTTCAGCGCCGCCGCCAGCCCGCCGCGGGTGGGATCGCGCAGGCAGTGAGTGTGCGGCGCAGCAGCCAGCAGCGCCTCGACCAGCCCGTTCAGCGGCGCGCTGTCGGAGCGCAGGTCGGTTTCGAAGCCCAACCCCTCGCGCTGGCTGAGCACGGCGATGCCGTGGTCGCCAACGCTGCCGCTGAGCAGCACCACGTCGCCCGGCCGCGCCCGTTCCGGCCCGATCTCCACACCGTCCGGCAGCAGTCCGATGCCGGTGGTGTTGATGTAGACCCCGTCGCCGTGACCCCGCTCGACGACCTTCGTGTCGCCGGCGACAACCAGCACGCCGGCCGCCCGGGCGGCCTCGGCCATCGAATGCACCACGCGCTCCAGAACGGCGAGCTCCAGTCCCTCCTCCAGGATGAAACCGGCGGTGAGCCAGAGCGGTCGCGCCCCGCTCATCGCCACATCGTTGACCGTGCCGTGGACGGCCAGGGAGCCGATGTCGCCGCCGGGAAAGAAGAGTGGACGGACGACAAAGGAGTCGGTGCTGATGGCCAATCGCATATCGCGTATCGCCAATCGCCAATCGCCTTCGGGCGAGCGATCGGCGATTGGCGATGCGCGATGCGCGATCGACGCGAGGTCGAGCACAGACGCATCGGCCATCTGACGCAGGTACGGGTTATCCAGCGCCGCCGCGAACACCTGGCGGATCAGGTCGGCCATCATCCGCCCCCCCGCGCCGTGGGACAGGCGAATCACTCTCTCCATAGCCTAATCAATGACCAATGACCCATGCCCAACCGCCAACCTCCCGCTTCCAATCCCCAACACCTGCTTTCCCACTTGCCCACTTGCCCACTTGCCCACTTGCCCACTTGCATACTTGCATACTTGCCTACTTGCCTACTTTCCCACTTGCCCACTTGCATACTTGTAATACGCCGCGCATGCCCCTTCTGCACTCACCATGCACGGCCCGACCGGGCTCTGCGGCGTGCAGGCGCGGGCGAAGAGCGGGCAGGCGGTAGGTCGCAACCCTCCCCGCAACACTTCCCCGCAGCGACAGCCAGGCGGCTCGCGGGGTGGCGCGATCTCCAGCGGGAAGGCGCGGGCAGCGTCGAAGCGGGCGTACCGCTCGCGCAGCCGCAGGCCGCTGGCCGGGACGATGCCGAGACCGCGCCAGTCCACGTCGGCCACCTCGAAGACCTGCGCCAGTGTCCGACAGGCGACCTCGTTTCCCCGCGGGCGGACGCTGCGGGCGTAGACGTTGGCGACAGCGGGGCGGCCCTCCTCAGCCATCTCCACCAGCGCCAGCACCGCTTGCAGGATGTCCAGCGGCTCGAAGCCGGCGATGGCGCAGGGGAGGCCATAGTCATCGGGCAGGAAACGCCAGGCATCAGCGCCGATGACCGTGCTGACGTGGCCGGGGCCGATGATGCCGTCCAGCGCCACCTCCCCGGCGTCGAGGATCGCCCGCGTGGCTGGCGGGGTCAGCTTATGCGTGCTGAAGACGAGGAAGTTCGTCGCGCCCGCCGCCTCCGCCGCCAGCACTGCCGAGGCGACCATCGGCGCGGTAGTCTCGAAGCCGACGCCCAGGAAGATCACCGGCCGGTCGGGGTGCTCCTGGGCGATGCGCAGCGCGTCCAGGGGGGAGTAGACCACCCGCACGTCGGCCCCTTCCGCTTTGGCCTGGGCCAGCGTGGTGGTCGTGCCCGGCACGCGCACCATGTCGCCGAAGGTGGTCAGGATGACCCGCTCAACCTGGACCAGGGCAATGGCATAATCCAGATCGGCTGCCGAGGTGACGCACACCGGGCAGCCCGGCCCGGAGCGCAGGTCAACGGTCGGCGGCAACAGGTCGGGAATCCCAAAGCGGAGAATGGCGTGGGTATGGCCGCCGCAGAACTCCATCAGCCGCACGGGTCGGGTGGAGCGGGCGTGGATCGCCCCGGCGATCCGCCGGGCGGCGGCGGGGTCGCGGAATCCCTCTAGAAGTGGTCGGTGGTCAGTGGTCAGAGATCGAGAAGGGGAGGATCGCTCCATGGATAGCCGTTACCCCACCTTCCGGAAGCGCCACAGGGCCAGCGCGAAGAGCCCGACGGCGTAGGCGAGCATAACGCCCACCGGCAGCAGCGCCGACTCCAATCCCAGCCCACGGATGACGATGTTCTCCAGGCCGTCCATCGCCCAGGCCGTGGGTAGCAGGTGGCCGATGGTCTGGAACGCCCGCCCAGTGTACTCCAGCGGCACCCAGGCCCCGCCCATTCCGCTGAGAACGAACATCAGCGCCAGCGACATGATGATGACGTGCTCCTGGGAGCGGGAGATCAGGCCGATCAACAGGCCCAGGGCGGCCACCCACAATGCCATCGTGACCATGATCAACAGCACGGCCAGCGGTTCGCGCAGATAGTCCAGGCGCAGAGCGAGCTGGCCAAAGGCGATCAGGATGACGAGCTGGGTGAGGATCATCATGACCATCGCCAGGTAATGACCGACGGCGATCTCCAGGCGGGAGATGGCCGTGGTCAACAGCCGCTGCAGGGCGCGCGACTTGCGCTCCAGCACCAGGATCTCGCCCGCGCCGGTCAGCCCGGCGATGGCGAACTGGACCATCATGGACGGTGAGGTGTGGGCGAAGCCGCCCACGCCATACGCCGACGCCTCTTCGGCAACGGCTCCCGACTGCCTCACCTGCACCGCCAGCGGCGGGTCGGCCCACGCCGCCAGCGCCTCCGCGACCGCCGCGTCCACGAATGACTGGCGGGCGGCCTCGTCGGCGAAGCCCACGCGCTCCTCGAACGTCTGCGCGCCGAGGCGCGCTGCCTGCACCGCCCCGGCCAGGCGGGACGCGGCAGCCTGAATCTCGCTGCGTGCCGCCACTCCGCCCGTCGAACCCTCGTCCGCGATCACCGTCAGGCCGACCGGCTCCCCGGCCAGGAGGCTATCGCCGTAGCCGGCTGGGACGATCACTGCCGCCGCCAACTCCCCTTCCCGCACCTGCTCGTCCACGCGGTCGGCATCGGCGGCCTCCAGAACGATCGGATGAATCGTCTCCGACTGGTCGAGCATCTCCAGCAGGCTGCGGCTGAGCGCGCCGCCGTCCTGGTCGGCGAAACCGACCGGCAAACGCGGGTCCGCCTCGCCGCCGAAGCCGCCGAAGGCGAAGCCGAACGTGAGGGTGAAGACGATGGGCATGACGACCAGGAAGGCTGCTGCCTTCCAATCGCGCACCAGTTGGCGCAGGTCCTTGAATGCCAGGTCGAGTATGCGCACGGGTGGCCTCCTCTACGCGAGCCGTCTGGTCATCCTGACCACGCCGAAGGTGAAGAACGCCACGCCCACGGTCAGCATGACGGCGACGGTCGGCAGCACCTCGCTCACGCCGGCACCCTGTTGCAGGGCGAGCCATCCGCGCACCGCCCAGCCGTGCGGCACGAACAGTGAGACGACGTCGAACACGTGGCCGGATGCGCCGGCGACGTTGCCAGTGAAGACCCGGATCATGCCCAGCATCCCGGCCACGGTCAGGACGCCGCCGTAGATGACGCCGGTCTGCCTGGTGTTCTTCAGCAGCGCCGTGATCAGAATACCCAGGCCGATCGCGCAGACGATCATGCCCAACGTCACCAG
>DAOTYW010000021.1:0-8688 GCA_034434755.1 Anaerolineae bacterium
CCGCCGGGCGGGAGAGGGGCGGGGGTAGGGGGTGGGGTGAGGGGCCGGCACGCCGGCCCTGCCAGCACCAGGCCTGGTAAAGGGTAGGCAGTTACGGTTAATCATGGATTGTGCGGATTGGCTCAGAAGGAATCTGTGCTTACCTGGGTGGGTAGCCAGTGATGCGGCGGATTTCCTCGTACAACGGGCGCAGCCGGGGGTACATCTGCTTGTAGATGCGATGGTAGAGTCCGTTGTAGATCTCGTGTGCCTGCGGACGCGGTTCGAAGGTCTGGCTTACCCGCGTCATCTCCCGCACCGCCGTGGCGAAATCGGGGTGCAGTCCCAGCCCCACTGCCGCGACGATCGCCGCCCCCAGGCCGGAGGTCTCGTAGAGGTGTGGGCGGCTGGCCGGCAAGCCGAAGATGTCGGCGGTGAGCTGTAGCGCTGCGTTCGATTGCGACCCCCCGCCGGAGACGCGCACCTCGGTCATCCGCACCTTCAGCCGCTTCTGTGTCCGCTCCAGCCCCTCGCGCAGGGCGTAGGCCACGCCCTCCAGGATGGCGCGGTAGATGTGGGCGCGGGTATGCACGTCGCCGAAGCCGATGATCGCTCCCTTCGCCTCTGGACCGGGGCTCTTCAGGCCGGGCGACCAGTAGGGTTGAAGGGTCAGCCCCATCGAACCGGGTGGCACGGCTTCCACCAGCTCATCGAACAGTTCCTCCGGCGCGCAGCCCCGCTCACGGGCGATCTGTTCCTCGCGCAGGCCGAACTCCTGGCGGAACCAACGCACCATCCAGTAGCCGCGGTAGACCTGGATCTCCAGGTTGTACGCCCCCGGCACGGCGCTGGGGTAGGGGGGGATGAGCGGGATGACCTCGACGTAGCGCTGGCTGGTGGTGTTGACCGTGGCGGTGGTGCCGTAGGAGAGGCAGGCGATGTGCGCTTCCAGGCAGCCGGCACCGAGGACCTCGCAGGCCTTGTCGGCGGCGGCGGCGATGAGCGGCAGTCCGGCCGGGATGCCGGTTGCCTCGGCAGCCTGCGGGGTGATTGTCCCCAGCGGCTGTGTCGGCGCGACCAGTTCCGGCAGGATGCGTGCATCCATCGGCACCGCCTGCCACTTCCAGTCCCACTTTTTCGACCAGGCCTGGCGCTTGTAGTCGAAGGGGACGTAACCCACCTGACAGCCCGCCGAGTCGGCGAAGCGGCCTACCAGCCGGTACGTCAAGTAGCCGGAGAGAAAGAGGTACTTGTGCGTCCGCGCCCAGACGTCCGGCTGGTGGGTGTGGATCCAGTTCGCCTCCGCCTCGGCCTGCAGGTAGGCGACCGTTTCGCGCATCCCGCCGAGGCGGAAGGCCAGTCCCCAGAGGCCGCCAACCGGCTTCAGCCCGCCGGTGCGCCGCTGGTCGAGCCAGACGATGGCCGGGCGCAGCGGCCGGCCGTCGGCGTCCACGTTGATGACCGTGGAGCGCTGTGTGGTCAGGGCGACACCGGCGACGGCTTCCCTGGGAACCGTGCTCGCCGGCCAAAGTTGTTGACAAGCCGCGCAGAGGTGCTCCCAGAACACCTCCGGGCGCTGTTCGGCCCAGCCGGGCTGAGTGGAGAAATACGGCTCGATGGGCACCTGGATCTTGTGCACCAGGTTGCCTCGCAGGTCGAACAGCAGCGCCCGCACCGACTGCGTGCCGACGTCAATGGCCAGCAGGTGATCTTTCAATATCCTCTCAGCTCGGGTGTCATGGCGAGCATCATCAATGGGAATACGAAGGAGAAGAGCATGATCAGCATGACGAAGATGAATAGCGCTACCATGACTAGGAGGGCGAAGCCGCCCGTGCCGACGCCGATCCAGGACAGCAGCCGCGTGCGGTCGGGGGCGACCGATCGCCGCGCCGAGGCCAGGCCGGCGATGCCCAGGATCAGCGGCAGGATGGGCAGGCAGTAGATGAAGCTGCCCATCGTTCCGTAGGTCAGCAGGGCCAGTAGCCCGACTGCTGTTGCCAGGAGCGCAGTGATGTCGGAACTGGTGCCACGGTAGACGGTTGGTTGGGACGCCGCGTGCAACTCGCTATCACGTCCTGTCTCCTCGCTCATGTTCCCTCCTCCCAGGATGCCAGGTATTTCTCCTGTTCCGGCGTCAGCACGTCGATCTCCACGCCCATCGCCCGCAGCTTGATCTGGGCGATCTGCTGGTCGATCTCCTCCGGCACCGGGTAGACTGTTCGCTCCAGCTCGTCGGCGTGGCGCAGCATATACTCGGCGCAGAGGGCCTGGTTGGCGAACGACATATCCATCACTGCGCTGGGGTGGCCCTCGGCGGCGGAGAGGTTGACCAGGCGGCCATCGGCCAGCAGGAAGATGCGCCGCCCGTCGGGCAGGGTGTACTCGTCCACGAAGGGGCGGACGCGGCGCGGTTCGCGGCCGGCCATCTCGGCCAGCGCCGGGATATTGATCTCGACGTTGAAGTGGCCGGAGTTACAGACGATTGCCCCGTCCTTCATGACCTCGAAGTGTTGGCGGTCAACGACGTTGATGTCGCCGGTGGAGGTGATGAAGATATCGCCCAGTGGGGCGGCCTGGCGCATGGGCATCACGCGGTAGCCGTCCATCACCGCCTCCAGCGCCTTGAGCGGGTTGACCTCGGTGATGATCACGTTGGCCCCCAGTCCCTTGGCGCGCATTGCGATCCCCCGGCTGCACCAGCCGTAACCGGCCACCACCACCACCTTGCCAGCAATGAG
The DNA here is from genome assembly GCA_034434755.1 of Anaerolineae bacterium. Classification (GTDB taxonomy): domain Bacteria; phylum Chloroflexota; class Anaerolineae; order B4-G1; family DUEL01; genus DAOTYW01. The sequence continues at coordinate 2,721 of DAOTYW010000021.1, forward strand.
CACGTTGGTGGCGCGGATGACGCCGTCCATCGTGGACTGGCCGGTGCCGTAGCGGTTGTCGAAGAGGTGTTTGGAGAGGGCGTCGTTGACGGCGATGATCGGGTAGCGCAGGACGCCGTCGCGGGCCATCGCCCGCAGCCGGATGACACCGGTGGTCGTCTCCTCCGTGCCGCCGATGACGTTGCCGATCAGCTCGGTGCGTTCCTTGTGCAGCACGCCCACCAGGTCGGCCCCGTCGTCCATCGTGATCTGTGGGCGGTGATCGAGCGCGGCGTGGATGTGCTTGTAGTAGGTCTCGTTGTCCTCGCCCTTGATGGCGAAGACGGGGATCTCGTAGTAGGAGACGAGCGCCGCCGCCGCGTCGTCCTGGGTGGAGAGGGGATTGGAGGCAGTGAGCACCAGTTCCGCCCCGCCGGCTTGCAGGGTACGGGCCAGGTTAGCGGTCTCGGTGGTGATATGCAGGCAGGCGGACAGGCGTATGCCTTTCAGCGGCTTCTCGCGGGCGAACCGTTCGCGGATCAACCGCAGCACCGGCATCTCCCGCTCCGCCCACTCGATGCGCAGGCGTCCGGCAGGAGCCAGATCGAGGTCATGGATATCGTGGTCAATAGGCATGAGAATCTCCTTGTCACATCTCATAGTACAGATTCAAAACTACAACTTACACCCTTACACCCTTACACCCTTACACCCTTGCAAACTTGCACACTTGCACACTTGCAAACTTGCAAACTTGCAAACTTGCAAACTTGCACACCTGCATACTTCCCTACTTACTCATCCTCTCCAATCCCCCCTCATCGTCGAAGTGCTCGCGGAAGCGGGCGACGAACTCGGCCTGGGTATAGTGATGGTTCTGCGTGCCAGGTTGCTCCAGGACATAGGTGGCGGCCAGCGCCCCCATCCGCCCGGCCAGTTCCCAGGGCAGGCCGAGGGCGAGCCCCTTGATCAGCCCGGCGCGGTAGGCGTCGCCCACGCCGGTGGGGTCGGCGACCCGGCGCGGGGGCACAACCGGGATGTCGTGGACGGCGTCGGCGGTCCAGATGCGCGAACCGTGGGCGCCGAGGGTGACGATGCAGGCGCGGGCCGGCGAGGAGCGGATCGCCTCGGCGCTCAGCTGCGTCTTCTCGCGGATCATCTCGAACTCATAATCGTTCACCACCAGCATATCGCAACCGGCCAGGCCAGCGCGCAGTTCCTCACCGGAGAGGCGGATGATCTGCTGGCTGGGGTCGTACAGATAGGGGATACCTAGCTCGCGGCACTCGGCGGCGTAACGAACCATCGCCTGGGGGTCGTTGGGGGAGATGATCGCCAGGTCCATCGGCGTGCCCTGCAGGGCGTGGAATGAAAGCTCGCGCGCCCGTGCCATCGCGCCGATGTAGAAGCTGGCGATCTGGTTGTTGTCCAGGTCGGTGTTGACGAAAAACGAGGCGGTGAACAGGTCAGCTTCCTCGCGGGTCAGCGAGGTATCCACCCCGTGCGCTTCCAGCCAGGCGCGGTACTCGCCGAAATCCTGCCCCGCCGTGCCCATAAGTCGGGGTTTTTCGCCCAGGAGGGCCAGGTTGTAGGCGATGTTCGCCGCGCAGCCGCCGCGCTGGCGCTGCATCTCGTCCACCAGGAAACTGAGCGAGACCCGATGGAGCTGATCGGGCAAGAAGTGCTCGGCGAAGCGCCCTGGGAAACGCATCAGGTAGTCGTAGGCGATGGAGCCGGTGACAACGATGTTCACGAGTCCCTCCCGTTGGCCGCGCTGACTATGCGCGGCAGGCTCTCGGCGTAGGGTGGGTAGGCGACACCGTTCTCGGTGACGATGCCGGTAACGTAGCGGCAGGGGGTGACGTCGAAGGCGGGGTTGGCGACCGCTACGCCCTCCGGCGCGACCGGCCGGCCCAGGAGCGTCAGGCCCGTCACCTCCTCTGCCGGACGCTCCTCGATAGGGATAGCGTCACCGTCGGCGATGGACAGGTCAATGGTCGAGGTGGGGACGCAGGCGTAGAAGGGGACGGCGTTTTCCCTAGCCACAACCGCCAGCTTGTAGGTGCCGATCTTGTTGACGACATCCCCGTTGGCCGCCACCCGATCTGCGCCCACCAGCACCAGGTTCACCTGTCCGGTGCGCAGGAAATGGCCGGCGGCGTTGTCGGCGATGAGGGTGAAGGGAATGCCCAATTGCTGGAGCTCCCAGGCGGTCAGGCGGGCGCCCTGGAGGAGCGGGCGCGTCTCGTCCACCAGAACGTGGACGTGCTTACCCTGCTCGTGGGCGGCGCGGACGACCCCCAGGGCGGTGCCGTAGTCCACGGTTGCCAGCGCGCCGGTGTGACAGTGGTGGAGGATCGTTGCTCCATCCGCCACCAGTTCCGCGCCGATCCGACCCAGGCGATGGTTGCGGGCCACTTCCTCGTCGGCGATGGCCTGTGCCTCGTCGAGGGCGACCTGGCGGATGCGTTCCACATTCTCCTCGGCGGCCACTCGCCGCATCACGCGCTCGACGGCTCCGGCCAGGTTGACGGCGGTAGGGCGGGCGGAGCGCAGGAGATCGGCGGCCTGCTGGAGGTCGTGCAGCAACGTGGCCTGTGAGCGGGCCGGACTGTGCCAGGCGGCCAGAGCCAGGCCGAAACCGGCCGTGGCGCCGATGGCCGGCGCGCCGCGCACGGCCATGTCGCGGATCGCCTGCGCGACCTGCTCTGGCCGCTCCAGCTCCAGCAACCGTAACTCGCCCGGCAGGAAGCGCTGATCCACCAGACGGACGAAGCCCTGATGCCACTCGACACTGCGCATGGTTATCTCAGGGGACGCGGAGACGCGGTGACGCGGTGACGCGGGGACGCGGTGACGCGGAGACGCGGAGACGCGGTGATGCGGAGACGCGGTGATGTGGTGATTCTCCGTGTCTCCGTGTCTCCGTGTCTCCGCGTCTCCGCGTCTCCGTGTCTCCGCGTCTCCGCGTCTCCGTGTCTCCGTGTCACCGCGTCACCTCCCACCGATACGCCTCGCGGATGTCGAACCCGAATTCCTCGTAGAGGGGCGCATGGTCGCAGTCGTCGGCGCGCAGGTCGTACTGGCCGATGGGGATCATGAAGACGCGGGATTCGCCGTTGCGGATGACCTCGGTCGGCCCCAACCAGTTCGAGCCCCAATTGTCGCTGGTGGTGGGGGAGATGTAGACGTAGCAGATCTGGCTATCGGAGCGGTTGCTCAGCGTCAGTTCGATTCGCCGTAGGGTGGGCAGCGTCCAGACATAGCTGCTGCCAATGGTGATGTTCCACTGGTTGTCTAAGATATTGTCGTCGCAGTCGCGAGCCAGCAGATCGTAATTGCCGGGTGCGAGCTCGAATGTGCGGCGGCTGCCGGACGGGAGGGGCTGGCTGCTGAGGAGGTTCTCGCCCCACGTGTCGCTGGTCGTGGGGGAGACGTAGGCAGAGCAGGCGCTCACGCTCGACTCGTTGACCAGTGTGATGCTGACCGGCGCTCCGGTCAATGGCGGCGGTTCGCTCAACGGCGGCCGTTCGGTCGGCGTGGCGGTCGGGGTAGCTGTCCCGCCGCAGGCCAGCATCGTCATCAGCAGCGCACCTGACACGATCAGATAAGCCAGCCGACGTTCTGCCTGCCTTTTATCTCTTACCTTTCGCATCCTACCTCCTGCTCTTGAGCAGAACACCAGGTGCGACGCGTCGCACAGAAGGCCGATCACGTCGCACCTGGGATCTACCGGGCGGTCCGAGCCCGGTGTGGACCGGCGGACGATGATTTACGGCACGTACCAGTCGTACGTCCCGCTGACGTTGACACTCCACTCGACGTCGATCTGATTGTGGTCGGAGTCGTCCGCCCGCAGGTCATAGCAACCTGCCGTCACGTTGAAGGTGAAGGTGCTGCCATTCTCCACGGTGCTGGCGCCCAGGTCGTCATCTCCCCATGTCGATTCGCTGCAGGGCGAGACGTAGGCGTACCAGACGGTCTGGCCGGAGTTGTTGTGCATGATGATCGTGGCCGAACCGCCGCCGCCACCGCCACCACCACCGGTCGGTGGATTGACGACCACGGGGGTGGGACTGCCGCCGCAGGCCAGAACAGCCAGCAGGAGAACGGCCAAGACGCTGAGCAACACAAGCTTTCTCATTTTTCCTCCTTAGGGATGGGAACTACTGCTAGTATACTCGTTTTCATCGGAAGCGCAACTCTCGTCCCGCCGCGGTTGAGGGGCGGGGCGTGGATGTCTGGGCAGTTCGAGCAGGGTAATCGTCAGCCATCCGGACAGCAGGCCGGCGAGGGCGATGGCGACCAGTCCGGCCAGTTGGGCGATCAGTTGCCCGGGGCCATCTCCGTTCATGCCGTGGGCAGCCAGGAAGCCGGTCACGCCCTGGCCAGTCACGGTACGGTATGTCTCCAGGCCGACGCCGTTCCAGCCCTGTCCGGAACGCCCGTCGGCGAAGAGGGCTACGGCCAGCAGCCCCCACATCCCGCTGAGGGCCGTGGTCGCTACCGCGCCGCTGCTGTCGGCCAGCCGCAGCAGATGGTCCACCAGGTAGATGCCGAATGGCAGGAGCAGGCCGGCCAGTCCGCCGACGACCAGGGACGCCCACGGCGGCAGGAACGGCGCGCCGGCCGAGACGGCTACCAGCCCGGCCACCGCGCCGCGGGCGACCATCAACGGGTCGCTGTGGCCCAGGACCAGCCAGCAATAGATCAGGCAGGTCAGTGTGGCCCCCGCTGTGCCGAGCAGCCCGCCGGCGGCAACGCGCCCTGGATTGACCGCGGCGCCCACGGCGTGGAACGGCGTGCCCAGTGACCAGCCCAGCCAGCCGATGATCGTCAACAGCGCGCCCAGGCAGGCCAGCAGGGGGAAGTGGGCCGGCGGCATCCCGACCGGTTCACCGCGGGCCGTGGTCCGCGGCAGGGCCAGCGCCCCGCCCAGGGCGATCATCCCGCCCAACAGGTAGACCGCGCCGCTGCCGGCATAGTCCACCAGCCCGTGCCCCCGCTCGACCGTCTGTCCCAGGGCGGCCAGCCAGCCGCCGCCCCAGGTCCAGCAGGCCGGCAGGGGGAAGAGAACGGCGGCGACCAGCAGGCCCAGCAGCGCCGTCTGCCAGCCGGTGGCCCGCCTGGAGAGGCTGATCACAGGGATCAGGACAGCCGTGGCGGCCAGCGGCAGGTACGCGGCGAAAAGGAGCAGCGCCTCCGGTGTATCTGCGCCACCGCTGAGGAAGAAGCCGTCCAGGCCGATGAAGCCCCAGCGCACCAGCAGGTCGAGCTGGGCCAGCCCCTCCTGGTTGGACATCAACCCGGCCCCACCCAGGTGGAAGGCAAAGCCCACGGCGAAGTAACCCAGCGTGGCCAGCGCCAGGGCCAGCAGTCCCCGCGCGGCTGCCCGCCGGGCGTGTTCCGGCTCCATACCTCCCCAACCCAGCAGGAAGAATCCGACCGGGATAAGGTAACCCAGCACCAGGGGAAGCCAGGTCTCAGTTGTCATTGCCGCTCCTGTGGGGTAGAATACGCTCGATCGGTTACATCTTACCAGAGTTCGCCGTTTTCGCCAAATGGACAAGTCGAATGCGCCGCGACTCCTGGCCGACGGGATGTTGGGCCGGCTGGCCCGCCGGCTGCGGCTGCTGGGCTACGATACGGCCTACGAGCGCAACGCCGACGACCTGCAGCTTGCCCACCGCGCCCGCGCCGAGGGCCGTGTGTTGCTGACCCGCGATCGGGCGCTGGCGGCCCGTCGCGGCCTGCGCACGCTGCTGATCGAATCGGAGGGGCTGGAGCAACAATTGCAGCAGGTGCGCCAGGCCCTCGGCCCACCGGGCGACCCCGCTCTTTCCCGCTGTTCCCTCTGTAACGTGCCGCTAGAGCCTATCCCGCACGAGCGAGCGGCTGACCGTGTTCCGCCGTATGTCCTCCGTACGCAGGAGCGGTTCTGGAGCTGCCCCAATTGTGGGCGGGTCTACTGGGCCGGAACGCATGGGGT
>DAOTYW010000022.1:0-6419 GCA_034434755.1 Anaerolineae bacterium
GGTTGACTGGGGACAGTGGGGGGCGGGAAGAGTGGATTCCCGGCTGGCGTCGCCGTCGCCGTTTCGGTCGGGACCTGGGGCGGGGCCGCCGTTTCTGCAGGCGGAGTCGTCGCTGAGGGAGTCGGCGTACCTGTCAGCGAGCAGGCAAGCGAGAAGAATAGCAAGAGGGGTAACAGCAACTTTTTCATAGGTACCTCCTGATCAGAATGCACCCAAGATTATAAGCCAGGCGGGATGATATGCAACTCGCTCACCTGCGCGCTCCCCCGCACATTCCAGCGGCGCGCCGCGTCCCAAACGTTTTCATTGGCAAAGCGTAACTGCCTACCGTCCGCGGCGCTGAGCCCTCACCCTACCCCCTACCCCCGCCCCTCTCCCGCCGGGCGGGAGAGGGGCGGGGGCCAGGGGGTGGGGTGAGGGGCCGGCACACCGGCCCTGCCAGCACCAGGCCTGGAAAGGGTAGGCAGTTACTGTCGCCGGTAATAAGCATAAGCACCTGCTTGCTTGTCCCCCTCTGCCGATTGTGGTATAGTACCTTCCATACCTATCGCCGGAGGCAACTATGAACTGGCTCGACATTGTGCTGGTGATCGTCTTCATCGCCGTCTGCGCCTGGGCGGTCTATCGGAGGTTCGTGCGGCAGTTGCTGACCCTGGGGGTGCTGTACCTGTCCACGCTGGTGGCCGGCTCCTTTTACGTGATGGTGACCCGCTTCTTCAAGGCCATCATTGACGAGAACTCCCCGCTCTGGCAGACGTTTTTCTTCTGGCTGGTCTTTCTGTTCGTGGCGATCGCCCTGGAAGCGATCCTGCGGAAATCGTTCCCGGACGTGCGGCTGATCAATCTCGGTTTTCTGGACAACCTGCTGGGCCTGCTGCCGGGTGTTCTCTGCGCCCTGATCATCTGCAGCCTGCTGTACACGGCGTTGGGATTTGCGTTTGAGGTCGAGGCCGTGGCGATGCATCCGGTGCTGAGCGGGTTCCTGCGGCTGTACATGGTGCTGCATGTCATCTGGATGCCAACGCCCCCGCCGCTGCTGGCCTACGTGCTAGCCTGAGGTATGGATCGTCGCCATTGGATCACCCTGGAATATCCGAAGGTCCTGGAGCGGTTAGCCGCTTACTCGTCCTTCTCCGGCGGGGCGGACAAGGCCCGTGGGCTGACGCCCAGCCCGTTGCTCTCCGAGGTGCGCGAACGGCTGGAGACGACAACGGAGGCGCGGGCGTTGCTCTCCGCCCATCCCCGCACATCCCTGGGCGGCGCGCGGGACGTCCGTCCGCAGGTGCGGGCGGCGATGCGCGGGGCGCTGATCCTGCCGCCCGACCTGCTGGACCTGCGGGCTACGCTCATCTCCGCCCGTGAACTGCAGCGGACGCTGTCGCGTCTGGAGCGGCAGTTCCCGCACCTGGCCGACATCGCCGGGCGTATCGCCCCCTGTTCCGACCTGATCGAGGCGATCGGCGGTTGTCTGGACGAGCGCGGCGAGGTGCGCGATCAGGCATCGCCGGCCCTGGCGCGGATCCGCCAGGAGCTGCGGGTGGCCCACGGCCGGCTGCAGGAACGGCTGCGGCGCATCCTGACCGCGCCCAAGAATGCCCCTTTTCTCCAGGAGCCGATCATCACCTTGCGCGAGGGCCGCTACGTCATCCCGCTCAAGGCCGATTTCAAGGGGCGCATTCGCGGCATCGTCCACGACCGCTCGACCTCTGGAGCGACGCTGTTCATCGAGCCGTTCGGAGTGGTGGAGCTTAACAATGCCTGGCGTGAGCTGCAGATTCAGGAGGAGCAGGAGATCCAGCGCATCCTGAGCGAGATCTCGGCGCGCGTGGCAGAGCACGCGGCGGAGATCGAGCATACCGTGGATGCCCTGGCCGACCTCGACCTGGCCTTCGCCAAGGCTCGCTATGCCGACGGCCTAGACGCCGTCCAGCCGACCGTCCAGGCGGCGGCGCGCCCGACGGTGCGCCTGGTGCAGGCCCGCCACCCGCTCCTCGATCCCCAGACGGTAGTGCCGATTGACGTGGTCCTGGACGAGGAAACCCGCGTTCTGGTCATCACCGGCCCGAACACGGGCGGCAAGACGGTCTCGCTGAAAACGGTCGGGTTGCTGGTGCTGATGGCTCAGGCGGGGCTACATGTCCCCGCTGCCGCCGGTTCGCTCGTCGCGCCTTTCGAGACGGTCTACGCTGACATCGGCGATGAGCAGTCCATCGAGCAATCACTGTCCACTTTCTCGTCCCATCTGACCAACATTCTCTCGTTCATGGACCGGGCGGATGAACATTCGTTAGTGCTGCTGGACGAGCTGGGGGCAGGCACCGATCCGGCGGAGGGTTCGGCGCTGGCGCGGGCGATTTTGGAGACGTTCCGCCTGCGCGGGGCGCTGACCTTCGTCGCCACGCACTATCCGGAGCTGAAAGCCTACGCGCAACTGACCCCTGGCGTGCGCAACGCGTCGGTGGAGTTCGACCCGGAGACGCTGCGGCCCACCTACCGGCTGACCATTGGCCTGCCGGGCCGCTCGAACGCCTTCGCCATCGCTCGCCGGCTGGGGCTGAGCGAGGATGTCGTCCGGCGGGCCGAGGAGCTGGTCTCCCACGAGGATCGCCAGACCGAGGGGTTGCTGGCCGACCTGCACCGGCTGCGCCTGCAGGCGGCCGAGGCGCGGGATGGGGCAGAAACGGCGCGCGCCGAGGCGCGGCGCTCCACCGACGAGCTGCGTCGGCGGTTGCAGCAGGTGGAAGAGGAGCGGGCGACGATCCTGGAGCAGACGCGCCGTGAGTCCGCCGCCGAGCTGGAGCGTTTCCGCGCCGAACTGGCCGCGCTGCGGCAGCGAGTGGCGACGGCAGGGATGGCGCCGGAGGCGGTGCGGGATGTCGAGGCGGCGGCGGAGGAGCTGGCCGAGGCGGTAGCGGAGCCGGTGACGGTCGAAGCGCCGGTCGCGCCTGTCGTCGAGGCCCCGCCGCGTCGGCCGATCCACCGGGGCGATCGGGTGTGGGTACAGCCGTTGAACGCGGAAGGGGAGGTGCTGACGGTCGAGGGTCCGGAAGCGGAGGTGCAGGTGGGCCCGGCGCGCCTTCGCGTAGCAATCGGCCGGCTGGAACTGCGGGCAGCCCCGCCGGGCGAGGTCGAGCCCTCCCGCCTGGCCTACGATGTGCCCCATGCCGACGTGCGCCTCGACCTGCGCGGCTGTGTGGTGGAGGAGGCGCTGGAACGGCTCGACCGTCACCTGGACGCGGCGTCGCTGGCCGGGCTGCCGTGGGTGCAGATCGTCCACGGCAAAGGCACCGGTGCGCTGCGCCAGGCGGTGCGCGACTTCTTGCGCACCCACCCGCTGGTCTCTTCCTGCCGCGCCGGCGACGAGGGCGAGGGTGGGGAGGGGATCACGGTGGCCAACCTGGTGCAGGGGTGAAGGTGATGTCACAGGATGGGATGGTTATGCATGTTGATGTCTGGCTCTACGGCCCCCTGGCCCGCTACGGCGGCGAGGCCAGCGAGGGGAGTTATGCCCATCTGACCGTGGAACTGCCGGAGGGAAGCACGGTCGGCGATCTGGTCGAGCGCCTGGGGATCCCGGCCGACGAGCGCGGGATCACGTTCGTCAACAATCACCTGGCGGCGTTGCCTGGCGTGGAGGCGGACCTGGGGATCGCTCTGTCCGACGGCGATCGGGTGGGGATTTCGCACCCGCTGAGCATGTGGCCGTTCCAGTACCGCCTCGGCGCGCAGTTGACCCCGGAACTGCGGGAGAGGTTCCGGGAACGGAGCGATCAGGGGATACGGCACGCGTATAAGAGAATGACCAATGACCAATGGTAACTGTCTACCCTTGCCAGGCCTGATGCTGGCGCGGCCAGTGTTCTAGCCCCTCACCCCCTGGCCCCCGCTCCTCTCCCGCCCGGCGGGAGAGGGGCGGGGGTAGGGGGTGGGGTGAGGGCTCATCGCCGCGGACGGTAGGCAGTTACGACCAATGAGGGATGGGCGATGAGTCATGGGATAACGGGGGAGTTGGTGGTCTACGGGACGAGTTGGTGTGGGGACTGTCAGCGGGCGCGGCGGTTCCTCGATCGCCATCAGGTGGCGTATCGGTGGGTGGATATTGACCAGGACGCCGGGGCGCGGGCGACGGTTGAACGGCTGAACAGGGGCCAGCGCAGCGTGCCCACGATCGTTTTCCCGGATGGCTCGCTGCTGGTGGAACCGTCAGAGGCGGAATTGGCGGCCCGGTTGGGACGGTAGGGGGCGGTATGCTGCTCCTGGCCGGCGATGTCGGTGGCACGAAGACCGACCTGGCCGTGATCTCGCCAACGGCTGGCCCGCGCGCCCCGCTGGCCGAGGCGAGCTTCCCCAGCGCTGATTATTCCTGCCTGGAGGATTTGCTCCAGGCTTTCCTGTCCCAGACCCATCTGCCGGTTGACCGCGCGGTCCTCGGCGTGGCCGGGCCGGTCGTCGCTGGACGAACCACCATCACCAATCTTTCCTGGGAGTTGGATGAACGCCGCCTGCGGGACTCGCTCGGCGTCCCTTCCGTCCGCCTGCTGAACGACCTGGCGGCTATCGCCAGTGCGGTGCCGTTCCTGGAGCCAGCCGATCTGTATGTACTGAACGAGGGGCGGGCGGTGGCCGGCGGGACGATCGCCGTGATCGCGCCCGGGACGGGCCTGGGTGAGGCGTTCCTCACCTGGGACGGCATACGCTATCGGGCCTACCCGTCCGAGGGTGGCCACACCGATTTCGCTCCGACCTCGGCGCTCGAAGCGGCGTTGCTCCGCTACCTCCAGGAGCGTTTCGGGCATGTCAGCTACGAGCGCATCTGCTCCGGCCTGGGCCTGCCGAACCTCTATGCCTTCCTGCGCGACGAGGGGTACGCGGAGGAGCCTGCCTGGCTGACGGAGCAACTGGCGACGGCCAGCGACCCGACGCCGCTGATCGTAGGGGCGGCGCTGCAAGCAGGAGCGCCGGAGCTGTGCACCCTGACCCTGCGTACCTTCGTCTCGATCCTGGGGGCGGAGGCGGGCAACCTGGCGCTCAAGGTGCTGGCGACCGGTGGGGTTTATTTGGGCGGCGGCATCCCACCGCGCATCCTGCCGGCGCTGGAGCGGGGGGAGTTCGTGGCTGCCTTCCGGCGCAAGGGACGGCTGAGCGGCGTGCTGGCCGACGTGCCGGTCAAGGTCATTCTGAACCCCAAGGCGGCACTGCTGGGCGCGGCCTGTCACGGTCTGGGGTTGTAGGGTGGGCCGCCGGCCCGCCTGCAGCGCCGAAGGGGGCGGCCACGTAGGGCGGGCGAGCCGCCCGTCCTACACGGACACGCGCAGCGCGCGCAGGGTGACCCACTTGCTGGGCTTACCCCGCTTCTCCACGTTGGCCCACATGCGGCCGTTGTAGCTCAGTTCCATCCGCCAGCGTCCCCGGGCATCCTGCCGGGAGCGCACGAGCGCTCGCGCCTCGTCCAGCCGCGGGTCGCTGCCGCACCCCGCCTCGACCAGCGCCTCCAGGTTGAGCAGCACGTCGGCGGTGTAGCCCAACGGGTAGCCGAACTCGAACCAGTGGGGGCTGATGCGCTCGACGGGCGGGTAAGCGGCGCGGGCGATGTCGTGGCCGAGCAGGAAGGCCGTGCAGGCGGCGATCGCAGCGAGCACGACCGCGCTGCGGCGGTCGGTGGGCACGCGGTTGAGAGCGCGCAGGGCGCGGATCGCCCCCCAGGCGCAGGGCAACCCATCGTTGATCGCGCAGACGAAGCCGGGGCCCTGGAGCGGCGAGCCGGCGTAAGCGTCGTAGCCGTCGCCGGTGATCGAGCGGGCCAGCCCATCCACGGCCCGCGCCACCCGCTCGTCGCTCCCATATCCCAGGTCGAACAGCGAGCGGACGAGATTACCCCACAGGCAGGGGACGATCCCGTCGCGCCGGCCGTTGCAGGAGAAGGCGCCGGCCTCGGTCTGCGCGTGGGTGCAGACGTGTTCGACGGCCCGCCGGATGCGCTCGTCGCGCCCGTCGGCGCCCAACTGGGCCAGGAAGATGATCTGCCAGAGGGTCGAGCGGTACTTGGGGCTGTAGCCAGGGCCGGGTTTGACCCAATAGCCGGCAGGGTACTGGGCGTCCAGGATGATCGGCACCGGCCCGCTGCGCATCACCGCGGACTGTGCGGACACGATCTGCGGGTCGTCGTCCGGGCGGCCCAGCAAGTCGCGCAGGGCGAGGAGCCGCACGCCCGGATTAGCCTGGTCCGCCTCCAACAGCCAATCGAGCGGGCTATTCGTCATACGCCAGCACCCCGCTGTCATCGTCGGCGACGGTGGGGAGGGGCAGCGGGGACTCGAAAGCCTTCTGGCGGACGACCTGTTCGATGGCGGCGGTGAGGTCGGGGCGGTCGCGCAGGAGCTGCTTGACGTTCTCCCGTCCCTGGGCCAGGCTCTCCCCCT
>DAOTYW010000023.1:0-12172 GCA_034434755.1 Anaerolineae bacterium
ACGTAGGGCGGGCCGCTGGCCCGCCCCAGAGCGGGCGGGCGAGCCGCCCGCCTTACAACAGGCCGCTGGCCCGCCCCAGAGCGGGCGGGCGAGCCGCCCGCCTTACAACAGGCCGCTGGCCCGCCCCAGACCAGGCGGGCGAGCTGCCCGCCTTACAACAGGCCGCTGGCCCGCCCCAGAGCGGGCGGGCGAGCCGCCCGCCTTACAACATAAGAGGAGGTGTTCAATGAAACAGAGCTTCCGCTTCCATCCGACCATCGCCCGCGTGGCCCTGGCCCTGTCCATCATCGGACTCGTCCTCGCCGTCCCCCCCGCCGGCCTGGCCCGCTCCGTCCCACCCGCCCGCCCCGACTGGTGGCAGAACCCGCCGCCTTCGCAGCCCGGCTTCCCGGTCACCTTCGGCAGCGCGACATTCTTCATCAACTCCTCGCCCACGCTGGCCGACCTGGACCGCGACGGCTCGTTGGAGATGATTATCGGCGGGCGCGAACGGGTCGGCGGCAACCCGGCCTGCGGTGGGATGGTCTACGCCTACCGCGCCGACGGCTCGCTACTGTGGGAACGGCGCGTCCGCGCGCCGGTCAACGCTACCCCCACCGTCGCCGACCTCAACGGTGATAGCTATCCCGACGTGATCGTCTCCCTGGGCGGCTTGGTGGCGACCCCGTGCTGGCACGGCGGCGTGGTCGCCCTCAACGGCCTCACCGGCGCCGAGCTGTGGACCTTCGACACGCAGGACTGGCTCAACCACAGCCCCGACGGCTGGCGCGATGGCGTCATCTCCACCCCCGCCGTCGGCGACGTCAACGGCGACGGCTACCCGGAGATCGCCTTCGGGGCCTGGGACCAGTGCATCTACCTGCTCGACCGCAACGGCCAGCCGCTGTGGGGCAATCTCCCCGGCATCCTTCCCGAAATCTACTGCGGCGGCCACGGCTTCTACAACGAGGACACCATCTGGTCCTCCCCCGCCCTGGCCGACGTCACCGGCGACGGACGCCTGGAGATCGTCATCGGCGCCGACATCTCCGCCGGCAACGTCTGGGGCGATCCCAACGGCGGCTACCTCTACATCCTGAATGCCGACGGCGCGACCCTGGCCCGCGAGTGGATGGATCAGGTGATCTATTCCTCTCCCGCCGTGGCCGATCTCGACCACGACGGAGCGTTCGAGTTCGTCGTCGGCACGGGTACCTACTGGCCCAACACCGGCCACTACGTCTCCGCCTTCGACTACGATCCCAATCCGGCCAACCCCGCCGACCGGCTGGTGCTGCGCTGGCGCGGCTATACCGCCGGGCGGGTCTTTGCCTCCCCGGCCATCGCCGACCTGAACGGCGACGGCTGGCTCGATGTGGTCATCACCAGCTTCAGCGGCGACGATGGCCAGGACGGGGCGATTGTCTATGCCTGGCGCGGCTCTGACGGCACCGCTCTCTTCCAACGCCGCGCCTGCAACTACCTCGGTTATTCGGGCAATACCATCGCCTCCCCCACCGTCGCCGATGTGGACGGCGACGCCTGGCCGGAGATCCTCTTCGGCCACATGTGGGAAGTGGCGATCCTCAACCACGACGGCACCTACTACACCGACTACTCGAACCCCCTCGGCGGGTCGCCGGCCCACCCCGGCTGCGCCCGCGACCACACGCCAACCACCGACCTGACCTACCTGGTCAACTACTCCGCCTACGGTTCGCCCGCCGTGGGCAACCTGAACGGCAGCGGCCCCGCCGAGGTCGTCGTCGGCGCCCACGACCCGAACGATGCCAGCCGGGGGGCGATCTACGCCTGGACCGGCCACACGGGCACCGCCGCCCCCTGGCCGCAGTTCCACCACGACCTCCAGCACAGCGGCAACTTCTGCTTCACCCCCCACCCGCCGACCAACCCCACCACCATCGCCAGCGACCCGCCGGTCGGCGGCTGGACGAACGACAACACCATCCACGTCACTTGGTCGGGCGCCTCCAGCGACAGCGCCTGCGGCATCCGCGGCTACTCGATCCAGTGGAGCAACGCGCCGGATACCATCCCCGACCGGATCGTGGACACCGCCGGCGGCGAGGTCACCACGCCGCTGGCCGACGGCACGTGGTACTTCCACCTGCGCACCTTCGACGGCTTCGCCACCCCCGCCGTCAACACCGTCCACCTCGGCCCCTTCCGCATAGACACCGCCGTCCCGACCTCGCTCGTCGCTCCCATCGGCGGCTACACCACGAACCCGGCGATCCCCGTCCACTGGAGCGGCAGCGATGTCGGTTCCGGCATCGCCTCCTATGACGTGCAGGTGCAGACGGACGGTGGAGCCTGGCAGAACTGGCAGACGGACGTGACCTTCACATCGGCCATCTACAGCGCGACCCCCGGCCACGTCTACTGCTTCCGCTCGCGGGCGGAGGATCAGGCCGGCAACGTCGAGGCCTACCCCGCCGGCGGCGATACGTGCGTCACCGTGGCCCGGTACGTGCTGACCGGCAACGTGTGGAACAACCGCGGCCAGCCGGTGCTCGGCGCGGAGGTCAGCGCCGACCCGCCGATGGTCAACACGGCCCGCTCGGCGGTGGACGGCTCGTTCGCCCTCTACTTCAACGCGACCGGCGCCTACGACCTGGAGGCGTCGCGGACGGACTTCGGCAAGCAGCCGGCCAGCGTCTACTCCCTGAGCGGCGACCTGGCGGGGGTTTTCTTCGTCCTCCCGCCGCAGGATGACGCGCTGCTCAACGGCGGTTTCGAGGACGGGTCGGCGCACTGGGCCGTGGCCGGCGCCGAGGTGACGACGACCGCCCACAGCGGCGCCGGCGCGCTGACCTTCGACGGCAGCGACGTCGCCACGCAGACGGTGCCCCTGGCCAGCGGCCTCGTCTCGCCGACTCTCTCGCTGGTCTACCGGGTCGAGGGCAGCGTCCAGCCGGGCGACCGTTTCACCGTCACCGCCCGCTGCCCCTGCCGCACGGTCACGCTGAGCCTGCCGCTGGACGTGACGGACTGGTCGCACGCCTGGCTGGACGTCAGCAGCCTGCTCGGTTCGGCGCAGGTGACGCTGCAGAGCGACCTGGACACGGCGGCGGTGCTGGTGGACGAGGTCACCCTGGGCTCGTCGTGGCCGGGGGCCTACCGCCTGTTCCTGCCGGTGACGCGACGGGGAGGATGACTTGAACCTGTTACACGTCAACGCGGCGTACCATCCCTTCGTGGGCGGGGCGGAGGTCTATACGCAGGTCATCTCCGAGCGCTTCGCCGGCGATGGCCATGCCGTCACCTTGGTCACCACGGACGCCGCCGAGGTGGAGTACTTCTGGAACCCGCGCAAGAAGCACGTCGCGCCGGGCCGCGAGCGGCTCAACGGGGTCGAGGTGATCCGCTGTCGGGTGGATCACCTCCCCCTCGCTCCCCTCTCGTTCTACATCCTGCGCCGGCTGGCGACGACCGTCGCCCGCTGGCCGCGCCTCTCCGCCCCGCTGCTGCGCCGCCTGGCCCCACGCATGCCCGCCGTGCCGGACATCGAACAGGCGCTGGCGGCGCTGCCCGGCCGCTTCGACCTGGTGCACGGGATCAACGTCGCTCTGGAGTGGCCGCTGCTGGCCGCCTGGCGCTTCGCCCGCCGTCGCGGGCTGCCCTTCGTCGCCACGCCCTTCGTCCACGTCGGCGAGCGCGGGCGGTTGGACGTGCTGATGCACTACGTCATGCCGCACCAGTTGGACTGCCTGCGCGACGCCGACGCGGTGATCGTGCAGACGGAGATCGAGCGAGCGGCGCTGGCGGGCCTGGGGGTGGCCGAGGCACGGCTGCACCGACTGGGGATGGGGGTAGACCCGGACGCGCTGCGCGGGGGAGATGGGGCGGCCTTCCGCGCCCGCCACGGCCTCGACGGGCCGCTGGTCACTTTCCTGGGCGTCGTCACCCGCGACAAGGGCAGCTTCGACCTGCTGCGAGCGATGGAGCGGCTGTGGGCGCGGGGGGTGCGGGCGGACCTGGCCATCGCCGGGCCGCCGGTGGACGAGTTCATCCGCTTCTACGCCCGCCTCTCCCCGGCCACCCGCGCCCGCGTCCGCCTGCTGGGCCCGGTGCTCGGCCAGGACAAGCGCGACCTGCTGGCCGCCACCGACGTGCTCGCCCTGCCCTCACGGATTGACTCCTTCGGCATCGTCTACCTGGAAGCGTGGGCGTGCGGCAAGCCGGTGGTCGGCGCCCGCGCCGGCGGCGTGCCGGACGTGATCGCTGACGGCGTGGACGGGTTGCTGGTGGACTTCGGCGACGTGGCCGGGCTGGCGGCGGCGCTGGAGACGCTGCTGAACGACCCGGCCCGCGCGCGGGAGATGGGGGCGCAGGGATGGGCGAAGGTCGAGGCGCGTTATACCTGGGGGCGGATCACGAGGGGAGTATGGGAGGTGTACGAGGAGGTGACGCGGTGACGCGAGGACGGGGGGACGCGAAGACGGGGGGACGCGGAGACGCGGAGACGGGGAGACGGGGAGACGCGGAGACGGGGTGACGGCGAGACGGAGGACATGGAACACGCACCATGCACCACGGGATATGCGGATAGATGGAACCTTCCATGCATGTAGCGATCAATGCCACGGAGATCGGTCGCCAGCGTGGCGGTAACGAATCCTATTTACTGGGGCTGCTGCAGGGGCTGGCCGAACTGGAAGGGCTGCCAGCGGTCACGTTGTTGCTGACCTCGGCGGGCCGCGCCGCGCTGGGCGGCGACGTCGGCCGCTTCGCCGTGGCCGACGTGGGCCCCTACCGACGTTTGCCGTTCTACCTCTGGCAACAGACGCTCGTCCTGCGCCGTCTGCGCCCCAACTGGTATCTCTCCACGTTCTTCCTGCCGCCGGTCACTCCCTGCCGGGCGGCGGTGCTGGTGCACGACCTCTCCTTCCGCGCCCACCCGGAGTACTTTCCACGCCACGTGGCCTTCTACATGCGCTTGTTGACCGGCGCGGCGATCCGGCAGGCCGGGCGGATCGTTGCCCTTTCCGATTTCACCCGCCGGGAACTGCAGCGCTTCTACCCCGCGCA
The DNA here is from genome assembly GCA_034434755.1 of Anaerolineae bacterium. Classification (GTDB taxonomy): domain Bacteria; phylum Chloroflexota; class Anaerolineae; order B4-G1; family DUEL01; genus DAOTYW01. Next base: position 5,032 of record DAOTYW010000023.1, read on the forward strand.
GGTCGGGAAAGCTGTGGTCATTCACCCCGGCGTTGACCGCGCCTTCCGTCCGCAGGGCGGGGCGGACGATAGGGCAGCGCTCCGCGCCTACGGACTGCAACCGGGCTACATCCTGGCCCTGGGGAACATCCACCCGCGCAAGAACATGGCCCGCCTGCTGGCCGCTTACGAGCGGCTGCGTCGGCAGCGGAGCAGCGCGCCGCCGATGGTCTGGGCCGGCCTGCCGCGTTGGGAGAGCGGCGCGCTCCTGGAACGGGCCCGCGCCGCGGGAGTGCGTCTGCCGGGCTTCATCGGTCAGGCCGACCTGCCGGCCCTCTACCGCCAGGCGGTGCTGCTGGTCTACCCGTCGCTCTACGAGGGTTTTGGCCTGCCGCCGCTGGAGGCGATGGCCTGCGGCACGCCGGTCGTCGCCAGCGCCGCCACCAGCCTGCCCGAAGCGGTGGGGGACGCCGCGCTGCTGGTGGACCCGACCGATGTGGAAGGCATCGCTGCCGCCATCGCCCGCCTGTTGGACGACCCGCCGCTGCGCGAGCGGCTGCGCGAGGCCGGCCTGGCCCGCGCTGCCCTCTTCACCTGGCCGCGCACCGCCCGCGCCCTCCTATCCACCCTCGCCCCGTAACCCCTCCCCCTGCCTCTGCATCTCCGCGTCTCCGCATCTCCGCGTCTCCGCATCTCCGCGTCTCCGCGTCTCCTTGTCCCCCCTTCACATTTGCAGTACAATCCTCCCAGGAGGCCAGGCTATGAAACTCACCCACCGCGACGCAGAATGGGAGTTCGAGGGCCGGATGACGGTGCGCCAGGCCGTGGAAAAGGCAGGGCTGATCCCGGGCACCGTCCTGGCCGTGCGGGAGGGCCGGCTGCTGACCGAGGACACGGTGCTGGAGCCAGACGACATGGTCAAACTAGTCTCGGTCATTTCCGGCGGATAGGGAGCGCTATGGCCGTCCAATCGTGGGCCGTGCTGATTGGTTCATTCCTGCTGGGGGCGATCCCCAGCGCCTACCTGATCGCTCGCGTCACCGCCGGGGTGGACATCCGCACCGTGGGCGACGGCAACGTGGGGGCCAGGAACGTCTACATGAGCGTGGGGCGCTGGGCGGGGGTAGCGGTCGCCGTCTTCGACATCGGCAAGGGCGCGGCGGCGGTGGTCATGGCCCGCGCGCTGGGCGAGAGCGAGGGGCTGGCCCGCGCCGCCGGCCTGGCCGCCGTCCTGGGCCACGATTTCACCCCCTTCCTCAACTTCCACGGCGGACAGGGCATGGCGGCGATCCTGGGCATCTTTGCCCTGTTCTACCCGTGGGAATTGGCCGCGGCCCTGTTCGTCGCTGCGGTCGTCTGGGTCATCGCCCATCACTGGGACCTGTCGTGGTTCGTCGCGTTCGGTTTCTTCGCTGCCTCGCTGTGGTTCACCGGTCACACGGTCGCCGAGGCGCTCTATCCGGTGTTCATGCTCCCCACCATCGGCCTGAAGAAGGCGCTGCAGGTCTGGCAGGCCTACCGGGCCGCCGCTGTCCATCAGTGATGGGGGGATAACTGCTCGCCTTCCCACAGGTGCGGAAGTGACCGGGCGACGCATCGAGTGGCCATGGCAGTGCGATGTGGGCTGCAAATTGCGCCCAAACCTGCGGGAGGGTAGGCAGGTACAGCCGGTGGACAATTCTGCCATAGCGTGCTATACTATGCCCTGACAACCGCATACGTTCGACAGGGGTGCCCCGTAACCCGGACGTGAGGGGCATAATGGGGGAAGCCGGTCCAAGTCCGGCGCTGTCCCGCAACTGTAGGAGCGCAGGCGCGCTCGAGCCAGGATGCCCGCCCCTGTCGGAACGCACATACCTTCGCGGAAAGGGGGTGGCGTATGAAGGGCAATCCAGATAGTACAACCCTTCCCCTACCATCGTGAGGGGAAGGTTTTTTTCGTTCAACAACCACCCTATACCGGTTCCTGTATCCATGATGGAGATCGAGATGAAGAAGACGCAACTCTTGCAAAGCATGCTGCTGGCGACCTTGTCGGTCGTCGGCCTGTTGATCGTTTTGCACTCAACAGAAGTGAGCGCTGCACCTGCGCCGGTGACGGAGGAACGCGCCAATGAGTCCGCCACGCCGCTGGCGGCGCAGGACGTTTTCAGCACCGCCTACGTGGTGGTGCGCTTTGGCGACCACGATACGATCGTGCGTCCCGTCACTTTCACTCAGCCGATCTCGGCCTACCACGCGCTCGAATTGAGCGGCCTTGCGTTCACCACCGCCGACTTCGGCTATGGCCTGTTCCTCTGCAGCATCGAGGATGTGGGCGACAGCAGCGGCGCCTGTGATAACGGCGACCGCTTCTGGGGCGCCTACGAGTGGGACGGCGCGGCCTGGATGGCGCGCATGGTCGGTATCGGCGACGCGATGATCGAACAGGACGGCCATGTCGAGGGCTTTTCGTGGAGCGACCCGGGTTGGAGCATGGTCGATCCGCCGCCGGCGCCGCCGCTCGTCGCTGCCTCACGCGCGCTCGGCTGGCTGCGTACCCGGCAGCAGGCCGATGGCGGATTCGGCACGCCGGGCAGCACCGCCGACGTGCTGATCGCGCTGGGCGCCAACCGCGTCAGCGGTTCGATCTGGCGCGCCCCGAATGGCCCCACAGTGCTGTCGAACATGCTGGGCAGAAGTCGCACGCTGGCCAACAGCGGCCCGGCCGGCGCCGGCAAGCTCGCCGTCGCCCTCACTGCCCACGATACCTGCTGGCCCCACGCTGCGTTGCAGCCATCGGACTATTACAGCCCGACCACGGGCGCGTTCCACGCCGACGCCGGGCCGCATGCCCTGGGCATGCTCGGCACGGCTGCGCTGAGCGAGACCGTGCCGCCCTCGGCCACCTTCCACCTGCTCGCCCTGCAACAGGCGAACGGCGGCTGGGAGTGGGGCGTCGGCTGGGGCGCCGATACCAACAGCACTGCCCTGGCCGTCCAGGCGCTCGTCGCTGCCGGCGAACCGCTGACCTCGACCGCCATCATCAGCGCTCTGAACTACCTCGACCAGGCCCAGAACGACGACGGCGGTTTTCCCTACGATCCCCAATCGCCCTGGGGCACCGACAGCGACACCAACTCGACCGCCTACGTCGTCCAGGCGCTGCTCGCCGCCGGACAGGACCCCCTGACCGGCACGTGGGCGATCAGCGACACGAACCCGATCGAGTTTCTGTTGAGCATGCAACTGGAGGATGGCAGTTTCGAGTGGCAGGCGGGGTTTGGATCCAACCAGGTCGCCACGCAGCAGGCGATCCCGGCGTTGCTCTATCGGCCGCTGCCGGTGCGCCGCACGGCGATGGACGTGTGCCGTCCCGCCTATCTGCCGCTCGTGAAGAAGGGGTAACCCATTCGCAACGGCTCAGCTCACCCTCCCGCAGGTTCGGAATTGACCGGGCCATTGCGCCCAAACCTGTGGGAGGGTAGGCAGTTCACCGGGTGACAGCGAAGGTCGCCCTCGCTACCCCCGCTCCTCTCCCGCCAGCGGGAGAGGAGCGGGGGCCAGGGGGTGGGGTGAGGGGCCAGCACACTGGCCGCTCCAGTGTCAGGCCTGGCAGAGGATAGGCAGTTACCGGAGAGCACCAAAATGAAACGGGGGATGAACGTCGGGGTCTGTGTCATCGCGGCGCTGGCGATCGTCGCGGCCGTCGCCAGCCTGTCGCCGGCTGTGCGCGCCCAAACGACCCACCGTGCCGGCCTGGTGGTCCATTTCGGCGACGCGACGCTCACCCGCTGCGTCGAGTTCAGCGAGCCCCAGATCAGCGGCTACGACGTGCTGCTGCGCTCCGGCCTCGCCGTCGTCGCCGATGTGTCGCCGATCGGTGTGGCGGTCTGTGCGCTCGAAGGCACCGGTTGCCCGGTCGAGAGTTGCCTGCTGTGCGCCGCGCCGAACTACTGGTCCTATTGGCGCCTCAACGGCGACAGTTGGGCCTATTCCCAGTTGGGCGCTGCAGCCACCACGGTACAGGACGGCGACGTGGAGGGGTGGAGCTGGGGGAACGGAAACCAGCCGCCGCTGCTGCCGTTCGACCAGATCTGTACGCCGCCGCCTGCGCCGACCGACACCCCCAGGCCCACCGCCACTCCCGCGCCGCCGACCGCGACGCCGCCCCCTCCAGAAGCCTGGTTCCGCCTCGACGCCAACCCAATCGCCGCCGGCGCGTGCACGACGCTGCGCTGGGACACCATGAACGCCCAGGCGGCCTATCTGGATGATAGCCCGGTCGCCCTGAGCGACAGCCGTCAGGTCTGTCCCAGCGCACCGCAGAGCTATCGGCTGCGCGTGGTCGGTATCGCCGATGAGCGCACCTACGAGCTCACGCTCGACGTGATCGGGACACCGCCCACGCCGACGGTTACATCGCCGGCTGCGCCGCCGACAGCGCCTGCGCTCGCCGCCACGCCGTCTGCGACGGCCTGGCCGACCCCGGTCCGGGCCGCTGCGTCATCCACACGCACGCCAACCGCTTCCCCCACGCCGACGACGATCGGCGAGGCGGGAGCGCCGGCGACCCCGCTGCCGCTCCCGTCGCCCACCGCGCCGCTCGATACGCCCACCGCCCCCGTCGCGCCCGTTGGCGAGTCGGCGCCGCCCTCCCGCCTGCCCGGCTACCTGGCCTTTGGCGTCATTGTCTGTGGGATGGTGGGCTGGCTGATCCTGAGCATACGTCGGCGGAGCTGAACGGTGCGCCGGGCGATCAGCGGGGTGATCTACGGGCTCAGCGCGGCCATCGGCGTGCTGACCTTCGCCTATCCCTTCCTGCTGCAGGCCGACCGCGCCGCCCAGGAGCGGATCGCGCCGCTGGCGACGGCGGCACTGGTCGGTCTCTCACTGGTCGCCCTGCTGATGGAGCTGCAGGGACAGGCGATCAGCGCCAAGACGGTAGCGATGCTCGGCGTGCTGGTCGCCGTCACCAGCGTGTTGCGCTTTCTGGATGTCGCTTTCCCCCTCCCCGGCGGCTTCTCGCCCATCTTCGCCCCGATCATCCTGGTCGGCTACGTCTTCGGGGCGCGGTTCGGCTTCCTGATGGGCGCCTTCACCCTGCTGGCCTCCGCGCTGATCACCGGCGGCGTCGGCCCGTGGCTGCCCTACCAGATGTTCACCGCCGGATGGGTCGGCATGACCGCCGGCTGGCTGGCCCGCCTCCAACCTCTAACCTCCAACCTCCAATCCTGGAAGTTGGAGGTTGGAGGGTGGAGGGTAGGCCTGCTGGCCGGGTTCGGTTTCGCCTGGGGGCTGCTCTACGGGGCGATCCTCAATCTCTACTTCTGGCCGCTGGCGGTGGGGATGGGTGGGCAGGGCTGGGAGGCGGGCCTGGGGCTGCGGGAGACGCTGGTCCGCTACGCCGCCTTCTATGTGGCGACCTCGCTGGGCTGGGACCTGGCCGGGGCGGTGGGCAATGCGGCGCTGATCCTCCTGCTGGGCGCGCCGACGATGCGCGCCCTGACCCGCTTCCAGCGCCGCTTCCACTTCCAGATGTTGTGATGGACGTGCGCGTTTGGCTGCTGTGGGCTCTGACCGTGCTGGTGGCGGCCTCGTCGGCGCGCAACCCGCTCTACGGCCTGCTGTTGCTGCTGGCGGCGACGGTGGTCGGCGTCGCCTGCGCGCCGGCGAACGGGCGGCGACCGTTCCTCGCCCCCCTGCGCTTCGCCGCCGTCGCCGTGCCGTTCTCGGCCCTCTTCAACGGGCTGACCGCTCACCTGGGCGAGCACGTCCTCTTCCGCCTGCCGGCCTGGCTGCCGCTGCTGGGCGGGCCGCTGACGCTGGAGGGGCTGGCCTACGGGGCGACCAGCGGCCTGGCCCTGGCGGCCATCTTCGGCGGCTTCGCCGCGCTCAACCGCGTCACGCCGGTGCACGAGCTGGTGCGGCTGGCCCCGCGCGCCTTCCACGAGGCGGGCGTGGTGCTCTCCATCGCCCTCACCTTCGTCCCGCAGACCGCCCGCAGCCTGACGCGCATCCGCCAGGCGCAGGCCGTGCGCGGCCATCGCTGGCGCGGCCTGCGCGACGGGCTGCCCATCCTCGTGCCGCTGCTGGTGAGCGGGCTGGAGCGCTCGATGGGCCTGGCCGAGGCGATGGTCGCTCGTGGCTACGGGAGCGTCGCCGACCGCCCGCAGCCGCTGCGCCTGCGCGCCCTCCTGGCACTGGGGCTGCTGGCGCTGCTGGGCGGCTGGTTGGCCTGGCTGTTCTGGCCGTCGGGGAACGGGATCGCCCTCGGCGCGATGACCCTCGGCGGCGGGCTGATCGGAACTGTGCTGTGGCTGGCCGGACGCGCCGTCCCGCGCACCAGCTATCGCCTGCGCCGCTGGACCGTGCGGGATACCGTGGGTGTGCTGGGCTGCGCGCTGACCCTGGCCGTCGTCCTGCTGCCGCTGCCGGGCCGGGGGACGCTCGTCTACAGCCCCTACCCGCGCCTGACCCCGCCCGGCTTCGATCCGCTCGTCGGCCTGGGGCTGCTGGGACTGGCGCTGCCGGCGCTGTGGGGCGAGGCGCAGGGGGACGAAGGGTGAATGATTCGCTTTGAGCGCCTGACCTACACCTATCCGGGGGCTGCGACCCCGGCCCTGTGCGATGTCTCGCTGGAGATCGCCGAGGGGGAGTTCGTCCTGCTGGCCGGGCCGTCGGGGGCGGGCAAGTCCACCCTGCTGCGCTGTCTCAACGGACTGGTGCCGCACTTCAGCGGCGGCACGGTCAGCGGGCGGGTCGCCGTCGCCGGCCACGACCCGTTGGCCGAGGGGCCGCCGGCGCTCAGCCGCGTCGTCGGCTTCGTCTTCCAGGACCCCGAAGCGCAGTTCGTCGTCGATCGGGTCGAGGACGAGGTCGCTTTCGCCCTGGAGAACCGCGCCGTCCCGCCCGCCGAGATGCGCGCCCGCGTCGAGGAGGCGCTGCGCTGGCTCGACCTGCTGGCCCTGCGCGACCGTCCGCTGGAGCAGCTCTCCGGCGGCGAGAAGCAGCGGGTGGCCATCGCCGCCGCCCTCGCCCTCCGTCCGCGCGTGCTGGCGCTGGACGAGCCGACCTCGCAGCTCGACCCCCAGTCGGCGGAGGAGGTGCTGGAGGCGCTGGTGCGGCTGAACCGCGAGCTGGGGCTGACCATTGTCCTGGCCGAGCACCGGCTGGAGCGCGT